>NZ_KV798519.1:0-263 GCF_001809725.1 Weeksella sp. HMSC059D05 | reverse complement strand
CACAATTAGGCTGATTTAAGTTGAATTGTTTTTTCAAATTTATACAAATCTTTTGGCTTTTTATTTTCTATTCCCTGATGTCTTCTTTGGTTATATTCCTCAATAAAATTCTTGACTCCAAGATACAAGTCCAATCCGGTTTCTGCTGGGTTCAAATAAATGTAATCATACTTGATTGACCGGAAGAATCTTTCCACATAAACGTTGTCTGTAGCTCTGCCTTTACCGTCCATGCTTATCCTGATTTCATGACCTTTTAAACA
>NZ_KV798518.1:0-90664 GCF_001809725.1 Weeksella sp. HMSC059D05 | reverse complement strand
TAAGTTTAACGGTAAAGAGTTACAAAATGATTTTGACATCAACTTATACGATTACGGTGCACGAAACTATGATCCAGCTTTAGGACTTTGGATGAATGTTGACCCACTGGCGGAGAAATATCCAGGCATCTCACCTTATGCGTATGTGGCTAATAACCCGATAATGTTTATCGACCCAGACGGTAGAGAGATTGTCATACCTACATCATTGAAAGGTTCTCAAAGAAGACAAATTATGAGGCAGTTAAATAGATTAACAAACGATAAGCTTTCATATGATAAAAGTACTGGACAGGTAACTATTTCCAGAACAGGGTCAGGTAGTAAGGTCAAAGGAACAGAATTGATTAGTCGATTAGTAAGTTCTTCAGAAACCATTACTATTGACTATCAAAATAGCTTAGGTCGTTTTAGTGATGGTGTTGGAAATAAAGCAAAGGCTGATGATTATACTAAAGCTGGAGATGGTACAGGTTCGGGAGGAGTTGTAAGTTTTGACCCGGATTCTAAAATAAAACCGCTTACAGAAAACCCAAAAACAGGAAACGCAGAAGAGAAAAGCAGACCTAAACGGATAGGATTAGGTCACGAATTAATACACGGATTGCATTATGTTGATGGAGATTGGTCTCCACCAAGTGACCAGACGACTCATACATATACAGATGAGAATGGTAACCCTCAAACACAAACAGTAAGAACAGAAGAAGCAAGAACTGTAGGTGTAGGAGGAAATAAGCCCGGAGATATTACAGAAAATGACCTCAGAAAAGAAAACAATCAAAATAAACGTGTCGCTTATTAATATGTCGAAAATAGTTAGTGTGTTCGCTTTAGTATTTTTGTTTTGTGGTTGTTATGCACAACATACGAAACAGTCAGTTATGGAACATAAATACGAACTCCTTTTTTATCCTGTTGGTTCCCCCCAAGATGTTAGGTATTCAATAACTATAAATAAGGATAATATTAAGGCTGAAAATCATCGTTCTACAAAGAGTAATAAGAACACACATTACACGGGAAAACTATCCTTACAGCAAAAGGAAAAATTATATTCTTTATATAATAGTGTTATTACAAAGCCTGTTATTAGAAAAGACCTTTCCGTTTTGGATACGTGGTCTGTTGTTCTACTTGTAGATGATGAAAAAGTTTACGAAGATGATGATTTTTCGTTTGAAACCCCACCAAAAGAGATAGCAGAATTGATTAAATACCTTGTAAAGATTGGCGTTATAAAGATTGAGTTATATGGTTTTTCATAAATAAAAAATCCCGGGCTTAACAGCTTGGGATTTTTGTTTTATCCAAACGCCTGTTTGGTCCTTACATTTTGCAGTAGTCCGTCAATGGCATAGATAATACAGTGCCTGTCTTCATCGGGCAATGTACTAATCTCATTTAGTCTTTTTAGCATTGTAGGGTCTTTTAGTACGTTAGTTTCTTCCGTTTCTCCCAACAAGTAACCTACGGTAGTATCTACGAGCTTAGCGATACTTTGAGCCGCTTTAATGGACGGCATCATCTCATCACGTTCATATTTACCAATAACGGAATAAGAAGTATTTAAAAGCTTTGCTAAATCTGTTTGCGATGTTTTTATCTTCCTCTTCTACGTGTTTGGTTTTCTTCTTCTTTCATTTCTTCTTCTCTTTTTAGTCTTGCATCTTGATACATGTCGGGATCATTGACATTTAAATTGATATCGCTTTTATTTTGTTTTTGCTGTTGCTTTTTCGGATTTGAAATACTATTGATGCTATTAATTTCGTTTGAAACAATGTTCATATCAACTGTAATCTATTTTGCTATCTCAGGGAATTTATCAATTAGATTTCTCTGAACTTGGATACATTATGCAAAGAAAAACTCGGGCTAAAATTAGGATACAGTCCCTGATTTAGTCCGAGTTTTTTATAATTCACTGATATTCAGCATGAGTTGTGGAGCTGGCGGGATTCGAACCCGCGTCCAAACAAGTAACCAATAAGCTTTCTACACGCTTAGTTTATTCTCTATTTTCGACTTACAGCCAGAAACAAACATCTTGCTATAAGCTTAGTTTCTAAATTTTCGAATGACTTGCGAAACAAAAGTCAATCTATCCTTACATTCCTGTGCCTCTGTATCAAACGCCGTAAGGCGAGGCTTTTGAGAGACATTCAGCTTTCGTACCTTGTACGAACGTGGCTTGAGACTTACTATAATTCGGTCGATTAAGCAGCTAAAGCGTATTCTTCGTTGCCAGTTAAAAAGTCGAAGTGCCAGATTAACGTGCGTACACAACATTGCACGACGTGCTTACTTATCCATTATCCTTGCTGTCAAAACCAGTCAGCCCCAGATTTTCAAATATTCGGACTGCAATACTACAACAATTAAGCCAAACTAGAAAATTGTAATCCATCTAATTATTTATTTTTTTTAACAGATTTTATCCCATAAATGATATATTTTCACAGAAAGTAAATTTCATTAATCTTTAAATAAAAAATTAAAAATATGAGTTTAGTACAATTACCAGAACTTAAGCAGACTTACGACAACTACATTAACGGAAAATTTGTTGCGCCTGTCCAAGGAAAATATTTCGATAACATTTCACCAGTTACAGGTAAGGTTTTTTCTAGAGCTGCTCATTCATCCAAAGAAGATATAGAGTTCGCTGTAGATGCGGCTAACAAAGCTTTTGAGACTTGGAGCAAAACGTCTGCAGCTGAACGAAGTAGGATTCTAAATAAGATAGCTGATCGGATGGAAGAGAATCTAGAAAAAATAGCGGCAGTAGAAACCTATGATAATGGAAAACCTGTACGTGAAACTCTCAATGCAGATATTCCTTTAGCAATTGATCATTTCCGATATTTTGCAAGTGTAATTCGAGCAGAGGAAGGCTCATTGAATGAGTTGGATAAAAACACGGTCTCTCTTATTGTTAATGAGCCGATTGGTGTTGTGGCGCAAATTATACCGTGGAACTTTCCAATCCTAATGGCAGTTTGGAAATTGGCTCCCGCTCTTGCTGCTGGATGCACAGTTGTATTAAAACCTGCAGAAAGTACTCCTGTCTCTATTATGTATCTATTCGAGTTGATTGGCGATTTGATTCCAGAAGGAGTCGTAAATATAGTAAATGGTTTTGGATCCGATTTAGGGCGTACCTTAGTTACCAATCCTAAAGTTGCCAAAGCTGCTTTTACAGGTTCAACCGCAACAGGTCGAATGGTGATGCAGTATGCAACCGAAAATATCATACCAGTTACATTAGAATTAGGTGGAAAATCTCCGAATATTTTCTTTGAGTCGGTCATGGCAGAAGATGATGATTATCTTGATAAAGCACTGGAAGGTGCTGTGTTGTTTGCATTAAATCAGGGAGAAATCTGTACTTGTCCGTCGAGATTGTTGATACAAGAGTCCATTTACGATCGATTCATAGAAAAAGTAGTACAACGAACAGAAGCCATAGTAACGGGAAATCCTCTAGATACAAATACAATGATAGGAGCACAAGCTTCGAAAATTCAATATGATAAAATTCTTAATTATATCAAACTTGGTAAAGAAGAGGGAGCAGAATTATTAACCGGTGGTGAAGCCAACCCGTTAACAGGAGATATTGCAGAAGGTTATTACATCAAACCCACCTTATTCAAAGGGGATAATAAAATGAGAATTTTCCAAGAAGAAATCTTCGGACCGGTTTTGGCTGTTACAACCTTCAAGGATCAAGAAGATGCAATACGTATTGCTAATGATACTATTTATGGTTTGGGAGCGGGTGTTTGGACTCGAGATGCGCATCAATTATATCAAGTTCCGCGTGCGATCCAGGCAGGTAGAGTATGGGTAAATCAATACCATAGTTATCCAGCAGGTGCTCCTTTTGGTGGGTACAAACAATCGGGTATCGGACGAGAAAATCACAAAATGATGTTAGACTATTATCGCCAAACCAAAAATATGTTGATTTCTTACGATAAAAAGAAATTAGGTTTTTTTTAAGTTAAAATTATGATAAAAGAGAGTTTTTACTCTCTTTTATTTTTATTAAAAATACAATTAGGATGATCAGTAGAGTAGATGCAACTGATAAAGCAAAAGAATTGTTAGCACAATTAAAAGAAACACACGGAGATCTAATGCTCTATCAGGCTGGCGGATGTTGTGAGGGTACGCAACCTCAGTGTTTCGTGAAAGATGGATATTATCTACGCACCAATGATGTTTGTATCGGTGAAGTAGATGGAGTAGAGTTTTGGGTAGATAAAGATTTGTTCGAATATTGGAAAAATGCCCACTTTACATTAGATGTTATCGACGGTTTTGGCGCTGGTGGTTTTTCGTTAGAAATACCGTTAGGCAAAACTTTTCGTATCGATTATCGCTTGTTTACAGCGGAGGAGTTAGAAAATTTAGTACCCGTAAAACGTAACGAAGTTTAGACATTTGGCATGTCTCCCAATTGGTTTTTGATCCAGTTTTGTGCAGTTTCGAAAGCCGTTTCATCGGTGTGTTCTTGTAGTGGAAATCGAGATAGCAAAGCTTTTATTCTTTTCTCTGCCAACTCGAAAACATAGTTTTTGGTTTGCTGTGCTCTTTGTTCTTTTCTATTGCGTTCGTAATAGCCATTCTCGAGAATAAAATCAAAATACAATTCTATTTGTTCCCAAAGAGTGGCAATGCCTTCTCCTTTCAGTCCAGAACCAAGGATTGTTTTTCGTTTCCACCCAGAGGGTTTTGCAGGTAGAAATTGTAAAGAACGTACAATATCCAATTTTGCTTCTTTCGAAAGTTTTTCTTCGAAAATATCCGTTTTGTTAATAAATATTAGATCAGCCATTTCCATAATTCCTCTTTTTATACCTTGCAAATCGTCTCCCGAACCAGGAAGTTGAAGAAATAAAAACAAATCGGTAATCGAGTTCACCAAAACTTCAGATTGTCCTACACCTACTGTCTCAATCAGGATATGATCAAAACCAGCGGCTTCACAAAGCAACATGCTTTCGTAGGTTCTGATAGTGATTCCGCCCAAATTTCCATTGTTTGCACTTGGACGGATGAAGGCGTTTTTTTCTCTAGCCAATTCTTCCATCCGTGTTTTATCTCCAAGGATACTTCCTTTTGATAAGATACTACTCGGATCGATTGCCAAAACCGCAACTTTTTTTCCACGATTCACCAACAATTTCCCAAGAGATTCGATAAACGTACTTTTACCAACACCCGGAATTCCAGTAATCGCAATTCTTTTCGAGTTTATTTTTGCTGGCTCTAATGCTTTGATTAGTTGTTGTACAAAAATCTGGTGTTCTTCTTTTGTGCTCTCGGCAAGCGTAATCGCTTTACTCAAGCAAGCAATATCGCTCTGCGTAATCGCGTTTTTATAGTCGATGAGATTCATGGCAATCAGTTTTTATTTAAAATTTTGGTAGGATGAATTAGGCTTCCTGCTCTCGCCAACCTTGTGCGACTAATGGAACTTTTTGTTCGTTTCCTTTGGTGATTAAGAAACTTCCTTCTTTTTCTTCACCTACATATCCAATGATTGAGAAGTTAGGATTTCCTTTTATCTTATCAAAATCTTTTTGTTTGATAGTGAACAATAGCTCGAAATCTTCCCCTCCGCTCAGGGCACAGGTGATTGGGTTGATATTGAATTCTTCTGCGGTTCTAATAGTTGAAGGGTCAAGTGGTATTTTCTCTTCGTATATATTCATACCCAAACCGTTTTCTTTGGCAAGATGCAAAACTTCAGAAGATAATCCATCCGAAATGTCTATCATCGAGGTAGGCTGAACGTCTAATTCTTTTAGAAGTTCGAGTATATCTATTCGTGCTTGTGGTTTTAGTTGTCGCTCGATCAGGTATGTATAATTACTAAAATCGGGCTGATTGTTAGGGTTTACTTTGTTTACTTGCGCTTCTCTTTCAAGAACTTGTAATCCCAGAAAAGCACCACCTAGATCGCCAGTAACCACTAATAAATCTTTGGGTTTTGCACCTTTTCTGTACAGAATCTTTTCTTCTTTTGCCGAACCAATTGCGGTAAGAGAAACACAAAGTCCGCGAGTAGATGAAGTTGTATCTCCTCCTACAACATCCATTTTTAGTTGATCACAGGCGTATTTTATACCGTTATAAATTTCATCAACAGCTTCTATGGTAAATCGATTCGAGAGAGCAATATTTACCAATAATTGTTGGGGTTTTGCATTCATGGCAATCAAATCACTTGCGGTGGCCATTGTTATTTTATAACCCAAGTGACGTAATGGCATATAATCCCATCGAAAATGAATTCCTTCTATAAAAATTTCAGAAGTCACCAAAGTTTTTTCGTCTTTGTAGTCGATTACTGCTGCGTCATCGCCGATTCCTTGTAGGGTAGAAGTTAGTTTGGGTGGGAATCCTAAGGCTATTTGCTCGATAAGGCCGAACTCACCTAATTCATCTAAACTGGTTTTGGATATTTTTTTATCGTCTAACATTTACATATTTTTAAAAGTTGTAGGATCTATATTCTGAGGAAAAGAAGGTAGTTTTTTGAGGTCGGCTTTGGTCAACGTTTTTATTTTTCTTTCTCCAACAGATTTTTTCAGCTGGGCCAACATTTCGGCTGGCGGTGCCTTCATTTTTCTGTCGATAAGAGAAAACCAAACACCGGTTAATTGGCTATGACAAAGGTGTGTGCCATCTTTTCGGTAGAGGTTGTGTACAAAAGTGTATAGCATTCCGTCTTCCGACATTCCGTCGATTTCTACGGTAATATAGATTTCTTCGCCTTCGTAGGCTTCTCTAAAAAAAGAAAATTGCTCGTGTAAAATAGCAGGACCTATTTGTAATTTTCCTAAATCTTTCATGCTGATGCCAAAATCTCGAAGAAATGCAATCCGAGTAAAGCTAGTAAAATTCATATAAGAGCTATTCGCTAAATGGCGATTTGCATCCAAATCAGACCAGCGAACGATGGTTTTTTGGTAATACGTATTTTGCATAAAAAATCATTATACCACAAATATAAAAATTAATTAATGTAGAGAATTGGGAAAAAAAGTTGTAAATTATCGGAAATAAAAACAGCTAATATTTATTTAGACATGAAAAAGATTCTTTTTCCTACAGATTTCTCAGAGACAGCAAATAATGCGTTGGTTTATGCATTGAATTTAGCAGAAAATCAGAACGCAGAGTTATACGTTTTGCATACGTATAGTGCACCAATTGTGAATGGTGGCTATAGTCCAGAATTGGTTTTTACAGTTTATGAAAGTATCGAATTAGGTACGTTTGAGAATTTTAAAGATCAAATTCCTGCAATACGAGAAATTGCAGAGCGACATAACTTGGGACATATTCCTATGAAATTTATTTTGAAAGAAGGTTTTCTGGTAACCAATATTCAAGATATTGTAAAGGAAGAAAATATAGATGTTGTAGTGATGGGAACCAATGGCGCCTCGGGGATAGATAAGGTTTTGTTTGGGTCTAATACTATAAATGTCGTTAGTAAAATAAAAACACCTGTGCTTTGTGTACCGATAGATGCCGAATTTAGAGGGATAAAATCTATTTGTTTTACAACCAATTTCGAGGAGAAGGACATCGATACTTTATACCATATGATTGAGATTGCAGAGCGTTATAATGCTATTGTACATTGTGTAAACATCAACAATAAAAATGAAAATATAGAAGAATTGCAAATCTGGAAAGAACGTTTTAATGACGAGCCAGTGCAGTTCCATATAGTGTATAATGAGAAAGATGCCGAAAAAGCGGTTTTGGATTTTATCGATACCAACCAAATAGATGTAGTGGCTTCTGTTGCAAGACACAAAACGTTTTTCGAGAAAATTTTTGGGCGTAGTTTCACCAAGAAGTTAACGTATCATAGCAAAATTCCGGTGTATGTTTTTCATGAACAAAAAGAATAAATTTATTTATCAAATTTCTTCATAAACTATTTGGGAAAAAGTAGAAGCAAAGTTGGTACATTACTCGTCGAAGCTTCTACTTTTTTATTACCATTTTTGATAGAAGGAGTAGTTAACGAGCCAAATTGGTGTCTATCAGTTGGCGTATACTACTTTGCGAAGGATTCGGAGCATTGAGACTAATGATTTTACCATCTTTCCCAATCAAGACAAATCGTGGAATGAAACGAATATTAAGTTGCGAGAGGAAAGCATTCGATGTCAGGCTTTCTGCTCCAGCAAAAAGTTGCTCGAAAGGAAATTTTTGCTGTGCTACCACCTTTCTCCAAATCTCTTTGTCGTCTTCTTTATCGATAGAAATTCCTAAAAAAACAATGTCTTTACCCGCATAGTCAGCAGCCAACTTTTTCAGGTGCGGAAACTCCATAAAACAAGGTCTACACCAAGTTGCCCATAAATCTATATAGACCAATTTGCCTGTAAAATGGCTTAGTTCGATTTGTTCGTTTTCCGAGTTCGGAAAAGAAAATGATAAGCTTGGCTGACTGCGAATTTCATCCAATTTCTTTTTTGCTTCTTCGGCCGCTTCTATAATAGTTTTATCTTTTGTGTTATTTAGGATGGTTGCGTACGTTAAATCACTTTCACTCGAATTTTGATAAATGTTCGGAATCAAGTTTTTAAGAAATTGATCTTTGATTTTTTGTGATTTTATTTTCTCTACAACATCAGGTAAACGCTCTGTGAGTAATTGTTCATCCAACACATATCCTACCAAATAACGGTATGATGGAATACTGTTATAATCCTCTTCATTGTTGATGTCTATGTTTTTTAGTTCTGCTTCTATTTCGGGGGTAAGTTGAGGTTTTTTATTATAGAAATAGGCATATGCATCTACATAAGCATACAAATGCAGCAAATATTGATAGTGTAAATTCTTTTTTTCGGCCTCGTAGAAAGTCAGTTCTACTTGTGGTTCTATTTTTTTTAGATTATCTAGAAAATGATGGTAATGTTGCTGCAGATTGTTACGGAATTCTTCTGCAGGCTTATTGTAGAACTTTTTTTCATCAGAGAGAATTTCGCCGATTTTTGCATCTTTCTGCATCAGGAAATTATTTCTTATTGCACCAGTTCCAGTAAATTTTAGACTGTTTTCTAAATTGATATAATCGGCATCAATCATGATTTGGTCACCTGGGATTAGATATATCGGAAAATCATTTCTACCATCGGAAAATCGGTAATAGCCTTCATGTGAAATATTCACAGTATCAGAAAAATTTCCATCCGGGTCAATCGGAAAACCTTTTTCTCTGTTGTCTAATATCAAATATATACTATCGATATTGACATTTTTTAGGTGTCCAGAAAAAGTGATTTGTGGTTGATCACCTTCTGTTTTACAGCTGAAAAACCCCAATAACAATAAGCTCAGGATAAATAAGATGCTTTTTCTCATGATTTCTCTCTTCTTTTTTACAAAAATACAGTTAATTTTGGTTTAGATGTTGTTCAAAGAAGTGATCAATCTCGAAATTTTCTTTTGTGTTTGATGCCAAAACAGCTAATTCATCTGCACGCTCATTCCAAACATTTCCTGCATGCCCTTTTACCCATACAAGTTGCACTTGATGTTTCGGGTAAACTTGAAGAAAACGTCGCCATAAGTCTTCATTTTTTTTGCCTTTGAAATTTTTTTTCATCCAACCAAAAACCCACTTTTTTTCTACTGCATCTACTACATATTTGCTATCGGTATATATGGTAATAGGCGTATTGGGTTTTTTTAGCATTTCTAGTGCAACAATCACCGCAAGCAATTCCATTCGGTTATTGGTAGTGAGTCGATAACCTTTATTTACTTCTTTTTTTATTTTTTTTTCAGTTTCCAATAAAATCAAACCATAACCTCCTGGTCCTGGATTACCAAGAGATGAGCCGTCGGTATAAGCAATTATTGCCATGTGAAAGTTTTAGGTGGTTTTTGTGTAAAAAATTATTTGGTTAAGCTAAAGTTTTCAGCTAGCTGTTATAGGATTACAAAAATACGTTGCCGAAACCGAGGAAGCAAACCTTATTGGCGACAGTTTTGTAAATCTTGCCAAAGGAGTTGATGGCATTTTTGTTTCAATTGGTCTTTGGTCGAATGATTGTATCCTTTGGGGTGAACAATCGCACTGAGTTTTACGTGAACTTTGCCAGGATAGCCATGAAAATAATCAAATGGGAACATTTTTTTTAGGCCACAAATCGTGAAAACTGCAACAGGAGTTTGGGTTTCGATCGCGATAGAAAAAGCCCCATCTTTGAAATTGTCTAAATCGATAGACATATCATCGGGTACGCCACCTTCTGGGAATATAAAAATACTAAGACCATTAGCTAGGCGTTCTTTGGCCTCAGGGTAAACATTTGCTCTACTCTTAATATTCGAACGATCAACCGGGATACAAATCCGTTTGTATATCAACCCGAAAATAGGAATGCGTGATAACTCTGCTTTTCCTACGAAAACTATCGGGTGTTTTTTTAGGATATGTAGCATTAATAATACATCGACAATTGAGGTGTGATTGGCAATAAAAATATAGGTTTGATTGGGGTCGAGCTCTTCTTTACTAGAATAATCATCTCTAAAACCCATGCCGTAGAACATAAACGTTCCCCAAAATTGGATAAATCGATAAGCGATTGGGTAGGTAGAATTAGAAAAAGATAAGGGAAGAACAATAAAAAGTCCGATTGGGATGATATAAATACTAGCGAGTAGTAAAAACCAGATTCGCCAAAGAATATTTAGAAATCCACACAAATATTTCATGTTTTTTAGGCTGATAAGTAGAGCGAAGATAAAGCTTTCGGTTTACAAAACAGATGCAAACGAAGAAATTTTCATAATTTATTTTGTAAATTTGGTGTGATTTTGCTTAATATTAAACATGACCCTACCTAAAATAAATCCACAAAAAACCAATAGTTGGGCACGACTGATGGAGCATTTCTATGAAATGAAAGGTATTACATTAGCAAACTTGTTTACATTGGATAAATATCGATACCAAAAATTTTCTATAGAAACAGAAAATATACTATTCGATTATTCTAAAAATATTCTTACTCAAGAAACAATAGATTTGTTGTTGCAGCTCTCAGACGAATGCAAATTAAAAGAGGCTATTAAACAGCAATTTAAAGGTGAAAAAATCAATGAAACAGAAAATAGAGCTGTATTGCATACTGCTCTGCGAAATCCTAACCAGAAAGGCTTAAAGGTAGATGAAGAAGAAATTACACCCAAAATAAACAAGGTCTTAGGGCAAATGAAAAGCTTCAGTCAAAAGGTAATTTCTGGCGAATGGAAAGGCTATACAAACTTGCCTATTACCGATGTAGTGAATATAGGTATCGGAGGTTCTGATTTGGGGCCGCACATGGTCGTAGAAGCGCTAAAAGCATATAGTAATCATCTAAAGATTCACTTCGTGTCGAATGTAGATGCTTCTCATTTGCAAGAAACAGTTCGTCTGCTTAATCCAGAAACAACTCTATTTATCATTGTCTCTAAAACGTTTACAACCCAAGAAACCATGACCAATGCAACATCAGCAAAATATTGGTTTTTAGAAAACGGAGGCACAGAGCAGACCATAGCACAACATTTTGTAGCGGTTTCTGCTAACGAGAAAGCAGTAGAAGATTTCGGAATTGATCCTCAACAAATGTTTGTATTTTGGGATTGGGTTGGAGGACGTTATTCACTTTGGAGTGCAGTGGGGCTCAGTATTTGTTTGGCTGTAGGGTATGATTATTTCGAAGAACTCTTGTCGGGTGCACAACAAATGGATGAACATTTTCTAACAAAAGATTTCAAAGAAAATATTCCTGTATTAATGGCTTTAATTGGCATTTGGTATACAAACTTTTTCGATGCCGAAACTTATGCAATTTTTCCTTACGATCAATATTTGCATCTTTTTGTTCCGTTTCTACAACAATTGGATATGGAAAGTAACGGAAAATCAATCGATCGTAATGGAGAAAAAGTATCCTATCAAACCGGTCCTGTAATTTGGGGTGAACCTGGGACGAATGGTCAGCATGCGTTCTATCAATTATTGCATCAAGGTACTAAATTTATACCTGCAGATTTTTTGATTGCTGCCCAACCAGTGCACTCGATAGGCGATCATCACCAAAAATTAATGGCTAACTTTTTGGCTCAGACAGAAGCATTGGCTTTTGGTAAAGATAAAGAAGCGGTTATTAAGAAAATGAATCAACAACAATTTCCTGCAGAGGAGATTCAACAATTGGTTGCGCATCGCTGCTTCGAGGGAAATCATCCTACCAACTCTATTTTATATAAAAAGTTGGAGCCTAGGATCCTAGGAGAGTTGATTGCGATGTACGAGCATAAGGTTTTTGTACAAGGAATTATTTGGAATGTTTTTAGTTTCGATCAATGGGGAGTAGAGTTGGGTAAAGAAATGACAAAGAAGATTTTGCCAGAACTCATCAGTAATCAGCAAACTACAAACCATGATTCTTCTACAAACGGACTTATCTCTCAGTATAAAAAATGGCAAATATGTGAATAGAGCTTTGCTAGGATGGAGTACAAAAGAGATTATAAAAACTCCTTTATTTCCTCTAATGTTTGGACATTTATTACTCCATCGTAGGTAAGCTTTTCATCGAATCGATCGAAAAATACCGAGTGCATCCCGAAATCTTTAGCTCCTACAGCATCGGCAATCCAATCGTCTCCTATGTAAACAGATTCTTCTTTTTTTGCTCCAGATTTATCCAGCGCATGTTGGAAGATTCTCGGGTCAGGTTTCAAGATTTGCAGTTCGTCTGCATAGGTCACAGTATGGAAATAGTTTTGCAAATTAGATGAGGTGATTTTACGTTGAGAAACTTCTATAAAACCATTGGTAATAATATGTAGTTGATAAGCTGGTTTCAGGTAATCGAGTAACTCGATTGCACCCTCCACCACCAAATTGTAGTTGGTAATCGTCTCCATATACTCTTTCTCGAAAAGTGCTGCCAAAGGTGCGTCGTCGATTCCCATATTGGTAAAAGCATCAAGAAAACGACGCTCACGTAATTCTTCTTTGGTAATTTTTTTGTCTCGGATAAGTTCCCACAAACCTTCGTTGCTGTCATGATAATAAGGATGAAATTCTTCAAAATCAAAACCATATTTTTCTTGTACTTCGTATTTCTTGTACAATTCTGCTAAAGCTAATTTCGCATTCCCACGGAAATCCCAAAGGGTATTATCCAAATCAAAAAAAATGTGTTTTATCGTGTCCATGTACGCAAAGCTACTATTTTTATGTAGATTTGTTAGTTAAGAAAAGCTGATCATTTGTTAAAAACTAAGATACAAAAGTTCCAGACCAAAAATGCCAAAGGTGTTTTATCGCTTTTGGCAGGTAACACTTTTGCACAAATGATCATGGTAGCAGGCGGTTTTGTGCTTGGTCGTTGGTATGGTCCAGAGTTTACGGGTACTTATAATGTTTTTCTTAGTTTTGTAGCCATTTTATCGATTCTTTGTTCTTTCCGACTAGAAAATATATTTGTTTTATCAAAATCACCTAGAGAAATAAGAAATTTATTTTCTTCCTTATTGGTTCTGAGTACAATATCAATTACATTGTTTTTTTTGGGTTATGCAGTCTTCGAACATATTATACCATTAGGAACATCGCTTTGGATTGTTTTTCTTAGTAGTCTTGGTGCACTTTTTTCCGCATGGATGAACATACAAACTTCACTTTTTACGAAGTATAAATTGTTTGAAAAAATCTCTAAGGGTTTTGTTATCAATGCTTTGTCTACTGTGTTTTTGCAGTTTGTTTTTTATGGTTTAGGATACAAAAGTAATGGTCTGATTTACGGAACTTTGATCGGAACGATTATTACTTGCTTCTATTTTTTTCGTATTACCAAAGGGCGGATAGTTTTGCCAGACTGGCAGAAATCAAAAAAAACAATACATGAAAATCGCGAGATTGTTCGATTTACTTTGCCATCAGAATCCCTGAACGTGGTAGCTAATAATATGATGAATATTCTTTTAGCATTTTATTTCTCGAAAACAGATGTCGGACTTTTTGCAATGTCAGCGAAAGTTTTGGTTACTCCTTTGGTTTTATTGTCCAACTCTATGTCGAAAGTATTTTTCCAGAAATCTGCTCAATTGGTTCATGCAAAAGCGCATCAATTGTATCGATTTTCATGGCAAGTAGTTCGGTATAATGTTTTTGCGATTTCGGTTTTTTTAGTTCTGATGAATACCATTGGCGTGTATTTATTAGATTGGATTTTGGGGCCAGAATGGCAAGGCTTACAAAAGCTTGTACGGATTCTTTCTTTTTGGATTCTTTGTAGAAGCGCACTCAACCCTATACAATCGGTGGTTATGGTCATTAAAAAAAATCATTATGCATTGATTTTCAATATATATTTGGTGTTGGTTACTTTTTTTGCTGTCTTTGTAGGAGGTTCTAGAAATGAACTTACTACAAGTCTAATCTTATACTCGTTTTTGGCTGGATTGGGCTATTTGATTCAACTCTTTTTTGTGATGAAAGCGCTGAAAAAAATATCCTCAAAAAAAACACCTTGATGATAATCAATAGAAATTATTATGCGTAGTTTTTTACTTTTTCTTCGAGATTTTGTCCGCAACAAAGGACTGATGGTTTTCTTGTCTATCCTAATCGAAAAAGTTACCGCTCTGGTAAATACTATCTTTGTTGTACGCCTGATTGCCCAAGAAGATTACGGACTAATAACATTAGTGGCCTCATTATTTGGTGTGTTTGCAGCTTTCAATGGTTTGGGAGCTTCACAGGGATTACTGCGGTTTGGTTCGCTCGAAAAAGAAATAGAAGACAAAGAAAAATTAGCTCATTCTATTTTCCGAAAAGGGCTTCAAAGACAACTTATTCTGCTCGTTTTCTTCATTATAACAGCGCTATTGTATGAACTGAAATATCCTGATATTTGGTTGATTGTATTGTTTTTTGCGGTACGATTAATTGGCTTTTATTTCTATATGTTCATAAAAAGCTACTACCGAATGCGGAACGAAAATGATCAATTTTCTAAAATCTCTATCACAATCAATATTGTTGGGTTGTTACTGGTCTTGGCTTTTACTTATTTCTATGGCATGTTTGGTTATCTATTTGGTTTGGCAATCACTCCGTGGATCTCGATTGTTTTCTTCCCGAGATTGTTGTTTGATTCTGCTCGTTCTTTCGATTTGAAACTGGATATGAAAACCTTCTGGAACTATTCTTTCAATTCTGCTTTAACCGCTTTCCTATCCGAAATGCTTTTTATTTTAGATGTTTTTATTATCGGGTTATTGCTCAACGAATTAGAGGTTGCTAATTATAAGCTCGCAATTATCCTACCGATGAATCTCATGTTTATCCCCGTCATTTTTATGCAAACTGATTATCCTAAATTGGTAGAAAACTGTCGTAACAAGCAATATTTACTTTTTTATATCCGCAACTATTATAAGCTTTTCATACCACTTAGTTTATTTTTTATTACGATAGGATTTTTTCTGAAAGATTGGCTTATTGGTTTTGTATTTGGAGAAAAGTACCAACACAATGGCTGGATTTTTTGGATAATTTTGATAGGAGTAGGAGCCAATATGTGTTTCAGAAATTTGTATAGTAATTTACTTTCAGCGGTTGGTTGGGCGCAAAAAAATACAATTGTAGCCGTCGTTTCTATCCTTATGATGACGATTTTAGGGTTTATTTTTACCTATTCTTTCGGGATTGTAGGAGCGGCAATTGCACTAACTATAACTTTTACTTCTATGGGGATTTTTTCGGCCTTTCTATTTTCCAATTATTTGAAACAATTATCCTAAAGCAAACCTTCATCTGCAAAACTAAAGTAGGATGTTTGCGTTACAATCAAATGATCTAGAATATTGATGTCGAGAACTTTTGCGGCTTCTTGCAGTTTTCTTGTTAATGAAAGATCACTTTCACTTGGTTTTAGGCTGCCCGAAGGGTGGTTGTGAGCCAAAATCATAGCGGTAGCCATCTGTTCAATTCCTTTCTTGAAAACGATTCTGACATCGACCAAAGTTTGAGAAATTCCTCCACGGCTTATTTGTTCTAATTTGAGGACTGCATTTCCTTGGTTGAGATACATTACCCAAAACTCCTCTATCGGTAAATCGGCCATCTGTAATTGTAGTAGTTGATAGGCATCTTGGCTACATGTAATTTTGGGGCGCTCTAGATGCAGTTGAGCGTTTCTTCTTCTGCCTATCTCCAATGCCGTAAGAATACTTATGGCTTTTGCTTCGCCGATACCTTTAAAACTACACAAATCCTTTACCCCAAACTTGGCTAATTCGTTCCAGTTATTATGAGCAGCTTTTAAGATTCTTTGTGCCAGTTGTACTGCAGATTCATCCCGATTTCCACTCCCCATAATTATGGCAAGTAATTCGGCATCCGATAATGCTGCTCGACCTTTTAGTAGTAATTTTTCTCGTGGTCGATCATCTTCTGCCCAACTTTTTATCGATTTTTTTTCTTGCTCATCGTTCTTCATAGTTTTCTTTCTTACCATTTTTCTCGTAAATGTCAGTGAAGCCATCATGGATTTCTTCAGTCAAAATCAATAGATTGTTTTCTATAGAATACGAATAACGATTTACACCTACTTCTAGAATAGGTAGAGGTTTTGTACTATGAATGCTTTGTCCGTATGTCAGGATATAATCCGATTCAGAAGCTTTTTTTCCCTGTACAAATTTTGTTATTTTTCGTTCGGTGATTAAGAGATATGTACCGTGGTTTTCTTTTGTTGCTGTGGGTGTATTGCCCGTAAGTCCACCGCTTCTCGATTTCCAAAACCATTTACCGGTAATAGAGTTGTCTTTTGGTTTTTGGTCGGATGAAAGAGATTGTGTTTTGCACCCCACCAGAAAAACAAGAATAAGGAGAAAAGAAAAAATACGGAGTTTGTTCATTTTTTTAGTTTTGATCGAATAGGTAAGATAATAAAAAAAGCTCGAAGAATACATCGAGCTTTCTAGATTTTATTTTTTCTACTAATTTGTTTACTTGTTTATTTTCGCCCAAGTGTCTTTTAAAGTAACTGTTCGGTTGAAAACCAACTTATCGTCTGTAGAATCACGATCGAGTGCAAAATAACCAATTCGTTGGAACTGAAATTTATCTTCTATTTTGGCACTCTTTAGCTCAATTTCACCGAATCCTTGTTTTATTTCTAAAGAATTTGGGTTGATGTATTGCATAAAGTCAACTTCTTTTTCTGCATCTGGAGATTCTACCGTGAATAGTCGATCATACAGGCGAACTTCGAGCGGAATATTATTATTTGCCGAAACCCAATGCAAGGTTCCTTTTACTTTTCTTTTAGAAGCTTCTGTTCCACTACCTGATTTAGAATCAGGGTCATAGGTTGCGAATATAGTCGTTATTTTCCCGCTTTCGTCTTTTTCTACTCTTTCTGCTTTGATAATATAGGCACCTTTTAGGCGAACTTCATTCCCTAATGAAAGTCGGAAGAATTTTTTAGGAGCTTCTTCCATAAAATCGTCGCGTTCGATGTAGATTTCTCTTTCGAAAGGAACTTCTCTAGAACCTGCATTTTCATCTTCTGGATTATTCTCTAAAACAAGGATTTCTTCTTGTTTTTCGGGATAATTTTCGATAATTACTTTTACTGGATCAATTACAGCCATGACACGTGGCGCTATTTTATTGAGATGGTCGCGAATTGCAAATTCTAGTAAAGAGATTTCCATAACGTTGTCGCGCTTAGCAATACCTGCTTTTTCCCAAAAATTTTTAATCGATTCTGGCGTATAACCTCTTCTGCGAAGCCCAGAAATTGTAGGCATTCGTGGGTCGTCCCAACCAGTAACAATTTTGTCTGTAACTAATTTTAGGAGTTTACGTTTAGAGGTAATCATATACGAAATGTTTCCTCTAGCAAATTCTCTTTGTTTTGGCTTTTGATGTTGACTTTCTAACTCGACTTGATCCAAATACCAATTATATAAATCGCGGTGATTTTTGAATTCTAATGAACAAAGCGAATGAGAAATGCCTTCTATGTAATCCGACTCTCCATGCGTCCAATCGTACATCGGATAGATTTTCCATTCCGTCCCGGTCCGATGATGAGGACGATTTAGGATGCGGTACATTACAGGGTCGCGCATATTCATGTTCGGAGAGGTCATGTCTACTTTGGCTCGCAATACATGTGAACCTTCTGGGAATTCACCGTTTTTCATTCGCTTGAAAAGTTCTAAGTTTTCTTCTACCGAACGATTTCTATAAGGCGATTCTATTCCAGGTTCTCCTGGATTTTTGCGCTGTTCATTGATCACTTCCGAGGTCTGATCATCCACATAGGCTTTTCCTTCTTTAATCATTATTACAGCCCAATCGTAAAGTTGCTGGAAGTAGTCAGAAGCATAGCGTTCTTCGGCCCATTCGAATCCTAACCATTTTACATCTTCTCGAATAGAGTCCACATATTCTTGTTCTTCTTTATCGGGATTCGTGTCATCGAAACGTAGATTAACAGGTGCATTGTATTTTTCTCCAAGACCAAAGTTTAGACATATTGCTTTAGCGTGACCAATATGTAAATAGCCATTGGGCTCTGGCGGAAAACGAAAGCGTAAATTCTCTCTAGGCATTCCGTTTGCCAAATCATCTTCTATGATTTGTTCGATAAAATTCAATGATTTTTTTTCTTCTTCCATGTTAAGTACGATTGAGTTTGCAAATGTACGAAAAATCAATAATTTTGTTACGAATTGATCCTTAAAGATGAAGAGATTTTTATCCATAACTTTCCTTTTTTTTACTGCTCTTGTGTTTTCTCAAAATACAATAAAAGTAGTTTATAGTGGCGTGATGAGTCTCGATAATAAGAGTTCTTCTTCTAGAACAAACCTGCATGGCGTTTTTGTGCCAACCGAATTCGAACTGAAAATTAATCAAGATTTTTCGGTTTTTCATTATCTAGATCGAATCAATAATGCGCAAGCTGATATGATGTTTATGCTTGGTTTAGATGATGATATGTATATCGACTTGTCTAAAAATTCAGCTTATGAGAGAAGAGAAATCGGTAAGAAAAAGTTTTTGGTACAAAGAGATATTTCGTATTATCCATGGACGATCACTCGTCAATCGCAAAAGATGTTTGGGTATAATGTAAGAAAGGCTTTTTTTTCGGATGGCGAAGAAAGTGTAGTGGCTTATTTTGCTACCGACCTTCCGTTCAGACATGGGCCATACGGTTACTTTGGATTGCCAGGGCTTATTGTCGCTTTGGATATCACAATAAAAACTTCTCAAGGTGCTTTGTTGGGGAAACATTTTGCGCTGAAAAGTATCGAAATTTTGGATGAGTCTCAACCGATTGTGTTACCGAAAGATAAACTGATTTCGTATGATGAAGCAGAACGTTTGGCTGATGAATGGTTTGATAAACAAATAGAAATCCAATCTCAAGGAGTTGAGAAATAAGGAGAATATTTTTGTTTTTTTAAGGGAAATGTAAGGTATACAAGTAGTTAAGGATTAGAGTTTGAATCTTTTATCCTAAATAGATTTCTAATAATCCGTCTGGTATCTCGATCAACATTGCTTTGTTTGGACGGTCAACTTCTAGAATCCATTGATCAATCATCGGAATTAGTATTTGTTTTCCATTGGCGTCAACCTCAAAAAAAGCTTGTGCCGCAGAATCATTGATAGATTTTATCGTTCCGATTTCTGTATTGGTCTGGTCAAATATCGTATAGCCAATTACCTCGTGATAGTAGAAAGAAGTTCCTTCTAATTTGGGCAGCGTGTTTAGGGGTAAATAAAGCGACCGATTGATGAGTTTATCGACTTCATTGGCCTCGAAATCTTCAAACTTTACCAATAGTTTATCGCCCTGATAAGATTGTACAGACTCTATAAAAAAAGGAATCAGTTTTCCATTACTTTCAATGAAAACTGATTCCAATGTACTGTATAATTCGGGTTCGTCTGTATCCAAATGAATGATAACGTTGCCTTTGAAGCCGTGTTTTTTAGTTATTTTCCCTAAGTAATAACACTCGTTAATATCCATTCTCTACGTATTACTCGAACAAAAATTACTCTGCAGTTTCTTCAGAAGCTTCTTCTGTTGTTGCTCCTTCTGTTGCAGTCTCTTCTTGTGCAGCTTCCTCTGCTTTAGCAGCATCTTCTGCCGCTTTGATGCGCGCTTCGTTTACTGCTTTTTCTGCCTCTAATGCTTCTTTCTTCGCATTAGCAGCTGATTGTGCTAGACCATCTTTCTTAGCCTGTACTTTTGCTTCTTTTGCTTCTAACCAAGCAGCAAATCTTTTTTCAGCTTCCTCTTCGTTAAAGGCTCCTTTAGCAACACCTCCTAATAAGTGTTTTTTCATATACGCTCCTTTGTACGACAAGAGTGCTCTTGCAGTATCGGTTGGTTGCGCACCAGTTTGTAACCATTTAACAGCTGAGTCTACGTTCAATTCAATTGTTGCTGGATTTGTAATAGGATTGTACGTTCCTAACTTCTCAATGAAACGACCATCACGCTTTGCTCTTGAATCAGCAACTACGATGTGAAAGAATGGTTTTCCTTTGCGACCATGTCTTTGTAATCTAATTTTTGTAGCCATAAAATAACTAAATGTTTGTGGGAACTCGTCCCGTTTTACGTAAATTTCGAGGTGCAAAGATACAATTTTTTTAAATATCTAACACTTAATTTTATCTCTATTTACTTTTTTTTCAACTATAAGCAAAACATCTTTCTTACCTTTACCGTTCTTAGTTTTTTTGGTATGATTATTCGCATAACTTTCTTTTTAATAACTTCTTTTCTAAATGCTCAAACCTTGCAAGTACTCTATTTTACAGATGCACACCAGCTATATGAGTTGGACGATGTACCCGGTGGAAGAGGTGGGTTTGCACGTCTGAAAACCATCGTAGATCTAAGTAAAAAAGAAGATCCTGCAACCCTAACTATTCATGGAGGAGATTTTGTCGGTGGAGTTTTGTATGGTGGTATGTTAAAAGGTAAGAATATGCCCGAAGTTTTTAATCGGATTCCGGTAGATATTCTCAATTTCGGACAACATGAGTTTGATTACGGTGTGGAGCACATCCAACAATTAATTCCGAGATTTACCGGTAGTTTTTTTACGACAAATTTAATCGGTGAAACATATCAACCTTTCTTTCAGTTACCAACTTATTTGGTGAGAAAAGTTAATAATCAAACTATTTTGTTTCTCGGGCTGACCGATCAGATGCAAACCACTATCCAGGATAAACGAGTACAGCAAGCAGATATTTTTCTTTCGGTAGAAAATGTTTTGGCGCAGTTCACTGATCAAACAACAGATCATATAGTGGCAATTTCTCAGATGGATTTGGCAAAAAATATTGCGTTAATCGAGCAATTTCCTCAAATAGATCTGGTTCTTACCGAAGAACTACACGAGTACAACTCGCAAATAAATTATGTTGGTAAAACGCCTATTGTGGCACCTTCTGGCAATATGAGTGCCGTTGCAAAAATTATTTTATCGAAAAACAAACTTCCAGAAATACAAATAATCCCATTGGATAAAGAAGTGAGAAAAGAGAAAACTCTAGCGCTACGAGAGCAGCAAGAAAAAGAGTTTATAGAGCAACAGCTCAACGAAAAAATAGCAGATTTAGTTGTGGATTTAGATGTACAATCGGGTTTGAAAGGGGAATCGTTGGCCGGAAATTTAGTAACCGATGCTATGCGTTTTTATTACAATGCCGATGCTGCAATTATCGATGCGAATGGAATTAGGAATGTGGTAAACAAAGGAGATTTCACCATAAAGTCAGCCAGAACTTTGTTACCTTTTGGCAATAAAATGGTAGTGGTTTCGATAAAAGGAAGGGATCTAAAAGATTTTATTTTGAGTAATTTTCTGTTAGACAAACCAAAAATTATACAAGTGTCAGGCTTTTCTTATCATTATAACTCGAAAAATAAAACTATAAATTTCCCTACCTTGCAAGATGATCAAATAATCCGATTGGTGTTGAATGAATATAACTTTCGTCGGTTGAAAAACTTTGAAGAAGTTTTAATCAATGCCAATGATCAACAGTCTGTTCAAGATTATGAGGTTTTGATAACTTTTGCAAGAAAACTACAATCCATCCAACCGAAATTAGAAAAAAGAATCCTGATAAATAAAGAAAAATGAATCGGAAAGAATTATTAGAGAAAACGCAAAACCATATTTATGCTCTTTTTTCTGAAGAAGCAACCGGGCACGACTATTATCATATGGAGCGAGTGGTGAACAATGCCAAAAAAATTCTAAGATACGAAAAAGCCGATCCTTTCTTGGTAGAAATGGCTGCATGGTTACACGATTTGGGCGATGCTAAATTGCACCAGGGAGTGGATCTTTCGGAGCAATTAATAGGCGAGTTTTTAGAAGGAAGCGAGGTTGATGAAGATATAATAAAAAAAATTCAACAAATTGTTTCAGAAGTATCGTTCAGTAAGAATGAAAAGACAAGCAGTTTAGAAGCTAAAATTGTGCAAGATGCAGATCGTTTAGATGCAATTGGTGCGGTGGGTATTGCGCGCTGTTTTGCGTATGGTGGAAGTGTTGGTAATTTACTTTATAACCCAAAATCTGTAGAAAAAAAATCGTCGAGTGTGCAACATTTCCACGATAAACTATTCAAATTAAAAAACCTAATGAATACAGAAACAGCAAAGAAAATGGCTGAAGAACGACACGTGTTCATGGAAGGTTTTATCGAACAATTTTATCAAGAAGTACGCTAAAAAATTGTAATTACAAACGAAATAGTGAAAAAGCCTGAAAATATTTGATGAAAAACTTACTTTTCTTTATTCTCGGAACTCTCTTGGTTTCTTGTCATTCGGTAGAGAAATACAACGCTCGTTTAGAGAAAAAAATTCCGGCAGAATTGCTAAAGCAAGATGTAGACTATGCATATAGGCAATTGCTAGACTACCATCCAGATTTGGATTGGTTTATAACCGAAGATTCATTGCGAAATACTTTTACCGCTCTGAAAAATTCGATTAATCGATCAATGACATCAAAAGAGTTTTATTTTGATCTTCAAGCGGTAATCGCACAAATACGGCAAGCTCATACCTATGTAGATTTTCCGAGTAGAAAGTACGCCAAACGAGAGGAAAAGAAAAGAAAAAATACTATAGGACCATTCTCGCAATTCAGAACCAATTATTCCGAAGAAGGGTTGTATGTTGTTCCCTCTAAAGCAGATGATGTTGGGCTGCCAGTTGGGATTTCTATCGTAGAGGTTAATGGTTATCCAGTGAAAGATTATTATCAAAAATATCGAAAATTAGAAACGAGCGATGGTTATAATGAAACATTTATAGATCGAATAATGAGTAAATCATTTTCTACTTTTTTTACGTATGAACATGGTCTAAAAGATAGCCTGCGTTTAACCTTCGATAAAAACGACTCTCTTTTTGTGAAAACCGTTTATCGCAAAAAACTAGATGAGTCAAAATCAATAAAAACAAAAGATTCTCTCCATTTGACTAGAAAAGAACGAAAGCAAAGAGAGTTGAAAAACTTTTATTTTGGTTACGATAAAATCAATAAACAATTTGCAATCGAATTGCAATATCCTACCCAAGATAGTACTATTGCTGTACTAAATATCAGAAGTTTTGTCAAAGGATACCCTAAAAAAGCCTATGCAGAAGTTTTCGAAAAATTGAAGCAATCAAATGTACAATATCTGATTCTAGATCTTCGTGATAATGGAGGGGGATATTTACGCGATTCTGGTGAGCTTTTTTCATATTTATCAGATTCTGCTATTGCATTTACCCAAAAAGCCCATATTACTCAAAAAAACTCTTTGGCCAAAAATTACCATAAAATGTTTTCTGGACCTAGAAAATATACTTTGATGCCTCTTTGGTTGGGAGCTTCGATAGCGACGATTTTCAAGACCAAAAAAGATCAGAACGGAGATTATCTGTATACAATTTCGTCATCAAAACCAAAAAAAATAAAAGAGAACAATTATCGGGGTGTCTTATATGTTTTGCAAAATGGAGGATCTTATTCGGCAACCTCTATTCTCATTAGCATGCTCGATCAATACACGAATGCAGTATTTGTAGGAGAAGAATCTGGTGGAAATTACAACGGTACTATTGCAGGTTTTATTGTGCCTTTCACTCTACCAAACTCACAACTCGAACTGAATATTCCTTTAATGACGATTTGTCCAAACCTAAAAAATCAACATCGGCAAGGAAGAGGAAATTTCCCGGATTTCATCGTAGAAACAACCTTAGATGATATATTTTATGGCCGAGATCCTGTTTTGGATACAGCCTTGAGGTTGATAAACTCAGAATAAAATATTAACTTACAAGAAGAGCAATCTTCGTTTTCGAACAAGAAAAAAAAGAATCTGAATTTTATTTACTTAGGTACGAATATTGTCCAGTAAATCAGGAGTAATCCGTATAATTGCAAAATTAAGCTTGTAAACATACATGTTAGAAAAAAAAGAAGCCCAATACGAAAAAGTGGTTTTGGTAGGATTAATTACCCGCGACCAAACCGAAGAAAAATTAACAGAATACATGGACGAACTTCGGTTCCTGGCATATACCGCTGGAGCAGAAGTTGATAAACGCTTTATTCAAAAGCTCGATCGACCAGATCCTAAATATTTTGTAGGGAGTGGAAAGCTAGAAGAGATCACAAGTTATGTAGAAGAAAATAATATCGATACGGTAATTTTTGACGACGAACTAACGCCATCACAACTAAAAAATATCGAAAAAGTGGTGAACCGAAAAATAATCGATCGCACACAATTGATTTTGGATATTTTTGCTCAACGTGCCCAAACGTCTTACGCTCGAACTCAGGTCGAGTTGGCTCAATACCAATATCTTTTACCTCGACTTACCCGAATGTGGACGCATTTGGAGCGTCAGCGTGGTGGAATTGGGATGCGTGGTCCGGGTGAAACAGAAATTGAGACCGATCGCCGAATCATTCGAGATCGAATTACATTGCTCAGAGAAAAATTAAAATCAATCGATAAACAAATGGCTACCCAAAGAACCAATCGTGGAGCAATGGTTCGGGTGGCTTTGGTAGGGTATACCAACGTAGGGAAGTCGACGTTGATGAATGTGCTTAGCAAATCGGATGTGTTTGCCGAAGATAAATTATTTGCAACTCTAGATACCACCGTGCGGAAAGTTGTGATCGGGAATTTACCTTTCTTATTGACGGATACAGTAGGATTTATAAGAAAGTTACCAACACAATTGGTAGAATCCTTCAAATCGACCTTGGACGAAGTTCGGGAAGCCGACTTATTGATTCATGTAGTAGATATTTCGCATGCAAGTTTTGAGGATCATATAAACTCTGTGAATAAAATTTTAGATGAGATCAATTCTAAAGATAAACCAACAGTTATGGTTTTCAATAAAATAGATAATTTTAGCTATATAGAAAAACCAGAAGACGATCTCACGGTGATGCATTTTGAGAATTATTCGTTAGAACACTGGAAAAAAACATGGATGGCCAAAACATCTTATCCTACCTTGTTTATTTCGGCTACAGAAAAAGAAAATATAGAGGAACTACGTAAAACAATTTATGAAGAGGTGAAGAAATTGCACATTCAACGCTTTCCGTACAATAATTTTCTGTTTCAGTATTATAATGAGGATGGAGAAAACATTTCTGAAGGTGAAAATCTATAATAAAAAAATCCCAAAAGTACTTTCTTGCGAAAGACTTTTGGGGCACCAAATAAATCCTTAACAACCTAATATATTATAGAATCAAGTTTTTATAGCCTTTATCTTGTAGGTCGAAAAGATAAATAAATGCATTTGGCGTTGTGCGCACAAACGATAAATATTGATCTTTTGTAACTCCTAACTTATTCATCGCAAATTCGCAAGAAACAAAAACAATTCCTGCTTTATTGGCTTCTGCCATTGCGTTTTTCAGATCTTGATCAACAGCAATATCTTTTACAACATTTCCAATCAAAACAATTTCGAAAACCGTTTTCGGGTTATTTTTAATCATTTCTTCTCCTGTCATAATTGCAGCCATCATGTGCATTTTATTTTGCACCATAATGGCATGTTTGTCTTTTACTTTTGTCTGAATTACAGCAGTAGCGACTTCATTATAATCAGCTGCTTGTATAGGAAGTGCAATACAGCTTGCAAACAATGTGGTGAGTACAAAAACTGATTTCTTCATGGTAATTATTTTATATTAACACAAAATTACAGTATCCAAAAAAAGCTTACAGTAACAAATGTTACAGTGCATTTTTATATAGCTGTCCATTTTATTATTTTGTGATTTTCGTCTAGATTCTATCTTTGTGGACTAAGATTTTCGGTAGGATGAAAAGCAAAACAGTAGAATATATACAAGAAGCTTTATACGATTTGTCGGATAAAGATAAGATAAAAAAGTTGCAACAATATTTCAAAACCCAACCAGGAGAATACGGTGAGGGAGATCTGTTTATCGGTGTTAAAGTACCTGATCAACGGAAAGTTGCCAAGGAGTTTTACACCAAAGCTTCATTTGTCGATTTGGCAGAATTGCTTTCTCAGCCGATACATGAGGTTCGTTTAACGGCAACTTTTATTTTGGTTTTACAATACGAAAAATCAAAAGATTGGGCAGAAAAAAAGACAATTGTCGATTTTTATTTGTCGCATACTGCAAGTTTCAATAATTGGGATTTGGTCGATTCTTCGTGTTATAAAATTCTTGGACATTATGCTTTTCATCAAAACCAAAAAGAAATTCTCTTGCGTTTGGCAGAGTCGCCTTCTTTGTGGGAAAAACGCATGGCAGTAGTGTCGACTTTGTATTTCATCAAACAAAAAGAATTCTCGATTGTTACCCAAATTGTAGAAAAAAATCTACATCATCCACACGATTTGATGCACAAAGCAAATGGTTGGATGTTGCGTGAAATGGGAAATGTCGACGAGGTGAGTTTGTTGATTTTCCTCGATGCGTTTGCACAAGAATTGCCAAGAACGACTTTGCGTTACGCGATCGAAAAATTACCTGAAAATATTCGACAAGAATATCTAAAAAAGAAGTAAAAAAAAAAGGGAAATCAAAATACAATTGATTTCCCTTGATTCGATAAATTTAATGTAAAATAAAACAGAGCTTTTTCGGGCAGGAAAAAGTCTACAATCTTTTTTTATAGAATAACGTGTCCTAACTTGGTAAGTTTCTGATGTTCTATGATTTTTATTTTTCTACCTTCTACCTCGATTAAATGATCTTGTTTGAATTCTGAAATCAATCGAATAGCCGACTCGGTAGCAGTCCCGATTAGGTTAGCCGTTTCTTCGCGCGTAAGCGAAATGTTGATAAAACCATCCTTGTCGGTTCCTAATTTTGCTTCGAGTAAGAGTAAAACTTCAGCCAATCTTTCGCGAACTGTCTTTTGTGCCAAATAGGTAATGGTTCTAGCATATTCACCCAAGTCTTTGGCAATACGTTGTAAAATATTAAAAGCTAATTTTGGGTTAGCTTCTAATAATTTGATGAAGAATTTTTCGGGTACATAATAAATCTCACAATTACTCATCGCCGTCGCCGAAGCACCAAATACTTCTTGGCTCAATATAGAACGGTAGCCGATAATGTCTCCTTCATTTACAAAACGTAAAATTTGCTCTTTCCCGTTGAAGCCGACTTTAAATAATTTTGCCGTACCTTTGATCATGCAATAAATCCCTTTTGGGGTAGCTCCCTCTTGTATGATTTCGTCAGCTTTTTTCAGATTAAGAATCTTTTTCTCAGCATTGAATTCGATTAAATCTTCGGTGCTAAAAACACCAAATTTTTCTGGATGTTCGAATAAAGCTTTGATTGTTTCTACATTTTCGTTAAATTCTGACATAGAGTTGTTAGTTATGACTTAAGTCATGCAAATATAGGAGTATTTCTGGGGATTCGAAAGTAATTTTGTAAAACTATGGCAGAACAATGTTTCCATTGTGGGCAACAAATAGAAGAGGAGCGCATTCTCTTTGATGAGAAAGTATTTTGTTGCCAAGGTTGTAAAACTGTTTATGAGATCTTGAATGTTAATGATCTGAAAGATTTCTATGAGTTGAATCGGAATGCAGGTGTTCGACCCGATCAACGAAATGCTCATCAGTTCGATTTTCTCAATACACCTGAGATATTCGATCAGGTGGTAGACTTTTCGGACGATGGAGTTACTGTGGTTACTTTCCATGTGCCTGTTATTCATTGTACTTCATGTGTTTGGTTGTTAGAGAGTTTAGAGACAATTAACCCGAATATTATCTCATCTCATGTGAATTTTACCCAAAAAAATGTACAGGTAACTTATCGAGATGAAGAACTAAGTTTAGGAGACTTGGCAAGGTTAATGACCGACTTAGGATACAAACCATCGGTGAATCTTAATACTGTCGAAAAAAATAAAAAAAATAAAGTCGATCGCTCATTAGTCGCAAAATTAGTTGTGGCTGGTTTTTGTTTTGGAAACATCATGCTATTGTCTTTCCCAGAATATGTAGAATTTTTCGGGAGCGTAAAAGAATCTTGGTTAGAAGATAATAAAAATCTTTTCCGTTGGGCAATGTTCTTGTTAGCGCTACCAGTATTTTTGTACTCAGGCACCGATTATTATAAATCTGCATGGCAAGGGCTGAAAAACGGAGTAGTTAACCTCGACGTGCCAATTACTTTAGGGATTTTTGTGATTTTTTTCAAAAGTACTTATGATATTATTTTTGATTTAAGTCCTGGATATTTTGATACTTTAACAAGTCTGATCTTTCTAATGTTAACCGGAAAATGGTTTCAGCAACAAACCATCAATAGTCTTGCATTTGATCGAGATTATAAATCATTTTATCCGATTGCTGTTGCAAAAATTGTCGACAATCAAGAAGTACCAATTTTATTATCCGACCTAAAAAAAGGCGATCGAATCCTTATCCGTGACGAAGAATTAATTCCGGCTGATGTAATCCTTATGAAAGGAGAAGCCATGGTAGATAATAGTTTTGTGACTGGTGAATCTCGATTAATTCAGAAAAAAGCTGGTGATAAAATTTTTGCTGGAGGTAGGATTTCTGGTCCTGCAGTGGAGCTGGAAGTGATTGCAGACATCAAACAAAGTTATCTAACGCAGTTATGGAACAATGATGCGTTCAAGAAAAACGATTCAGAACTTAACATTCTTACCAATTACGTAGCAGAATATTTCACCTATATTATTTTGGCGCTGTGTTTAGTCGCAGGCATATATTGGTACATTGTCGATCCTTCACGCATACTCGATGTGGTTGCCGCAATACTGATAATTGCTTGTCCTTGTGCATTAGGACTTTCTTCTCCTTTCACTTTAGGAAATATGATGCGGATTTTCGGAAACAAAAATTTCTATATCAAAAACACATCAACAATCGAAAAAATGGCACAAGTAACCGATATTGTTCTCGATAAAACAGGAACAATCACAGTTAGCGAAGTCGACCAGATTAAGTACGAAGGCATAGAGTTATCAGAAGAGCAGAAGAAGATGGTAAAAGTTGTTCTCAGAAACTCGAATCATCCATTATCGCGTTCACTATATTCTGCTTTAAATGTAGAAGCTACTGCAAAAGTAGAAGATTATATGCAAGTAATCGGGAAAGGACAACAAGCGGTTGTCGATGGTAAATTGGTGCAAATCGGTTCTAGAGATTTTGTGCAGGCAATAGAGGAAAGTACAATTAATCAGACAGTTGTCTATATCAAGATAGATAATCAAGTTTTGGGTAAATTTATTTTTACAAGTACCTACCGAACAGGTTTACAAGCGGTGTTAGAAAATTTAAAAAATTATAATTTACATGTACTTTCTGGTGATAATGATGCAGAAAGAACTTATCTTGCAAAAATATTTCCTGAAGGATCAATATTAAATTTCAATCAATCACCAAATGATAAATTGGTGTACATTGAAAAATTGCAAAAGGAAGGAAAAAAAGTAATGATGCTTGGAGATGGTCTCAATGATGCGGGGGCGCTAAAGCAAAGCGATGTAGGTGTGGCAATTTCCGAAAGCATGAATAGCTTTTCACCATCATGTGATGGGATTTTAGATGCAAAAGAATTCCAACGAATTCCATGGTTTATGAAAATGTCAAAATACACAATGCGTCTTGTGGTAGCAGCGTTTATTATTTCATTTATGTACAACGTAATAGGGTTGTCTTTTGCAGTAACAGGTTATTTAGAGCCAGTGGTAGCAGCGATTTTGATGCCAATAAGTTCGGCTTCTGTAATATTATTTGCTACCTTCGGGTCGAGAATAACAGCTAAAATTACTCGTTAATATTTAGAATGGTTATAAATTAGTAAGATTTCTTTTGTGATGAAGAAAATCATTGTGAAATCTTCTTACGGTTTGTAATTTTGCAAGAGTTATGGGAGTAATAATATTGACCATAGTGATGAGTCTCTGTTTAGGGATTTTGTTTTTGAGCTTGTTTTTCTTAGGGTATAAAACAGGCCAATTCGATGAAGATGAGTCGCCAGCGGTGCGAATGTTGAAAGATGATAAGAAAGTTAATAAAGATAAAGATAAAATTGACACATAATGCAAATGCAGACGTTTAGTTACGATAATAAGATCGTAAAGTACTTTATTTATGCTACACTGTTTTGGGCTGTGATGGCATTCTTTTTCGGAGTTTTAGTGGCAACATTGTTGTTCTTCCCAGATCTACCAGAATACCTTTTTGGGTCAGATGATGGTGCGATTGGAGGGAATATTCAGGGGCTTATTAATACCCAAGGAACCTTAGGTTTTGGTCGTTTACGGATGATTCATACCACTTTTGCAATTTTTGCTTTTGTAGGAAATAGTTTCTTTGCAGGAGCTTACTATTCATTGCAGCGTTTGTTGAAAACTAGAATGTATAGCGATGTGATGAGCTGGACAGTTTTCTGGGGGTGGCAATTGTTTATAATAGCGTCTTTTGTAACTTTTATTTTAGGATATAATACAAGTAAAGAATATGCAGAGCATGAGTGGCCAATCGATATTTTGATTGCGCTTACTTGGGTGTTGTTTGGTGTTCAGATGTTTTTGACTATTGGGAAACGTCGTGTACGTCACTTGTATGTTGCTATTTGGTTTTATATTGGTACGTGGGCAGGGATAACCATGTTGCATGTATTTAATAATTTAGAATTGCCTGTACATTTTAATTTAATGGCGCCTAAGTCATACTCAATATATTCGGGAGTTCAGGATGCATTAGTACAATGGTGGTATGGTCACAATGCAGTTGCATTTTTCTTGACAACACCGGTGTTGGGTATGATGTATTATTTCGTGCCAAAAGCAGCAAATCGACCTGTTTTCTCGTATAAGTTATCGATTATCCATTTCTGGTCTTTGATTTTCGTTTATATTTGGGCTGGTCCACACCATCTTATTTATACTGCTTTACCAGGATGGGCGCAAGCACTAGGAACAGGTTTCTCAATTATGTTGATTGCACCATCATGGGGAGGGATGTTGAATGGTCTATTAACCCTACGCGGTTCTTGGGATAAAGTTCGAGAAAATCCTATCCTTAAATTCTTTGTGGTAGCAGTTACTTGTTATGGTATGGCTACTTTCGAAGGGCCGCTTTTAGCAACAAAAACATTAAATAAAATAGGACACTTTACCGACTGGGTGCCTGCTCACGTACACGTAGGGACTTTAGGGTGGAATGGTTTCATGGCATTCGGTATTATATATTACGTTATACCTAGGATTTTCAATACAAAATTAGCTTCGGTTAAGATGGCTAATGCACACTTCTGGATTGCTACTTTTGGAATTTTGTTCTGGGTAATCCCAATGTATGTTGCTGGTTGGACGCAAGGTTTAATGTGGAAACAATTCGCAGAAGACGGTACGTTAGCTTACCCTAACTTCTTGCAAACAGTAACCATCCTAAAACAATGGTTATACCCATTGCGTGCATTCGGTGGTATATTATATCTGTTAGGAACAATATTAATGATTGTTAATGTATGGAAAACTGTACGTTCAGGGCAGTTTGTGCGAGACGAAGAAGTTCAAGCGCCGGCATTACCGAAGAAATCTGCAGCTCGTCAGCAAGGAGAAGAAGTTCACACTTGGATTGAAAGAACTCCGAAATTATTAACTGTTTTAGCATTTGTAGCTTTAGCGATTGGTGGTTTAGTAGAAATTGTTCCAACAATCGTAGTAAAAGCTAATGTACCAACTATTTCAAGTGTAAAACCATATACGCCGTTAGAAGTAGAAGGTCGAGATATCTATATTAGAGAAGGATGTAATGCTTGTCACTCGCAAATGATACGACCGTTCCGTGACGAAGTAAAACGATATGGAGAATACTCTAAAGCAGGTGAGTTCGTTTATGATCATCCATTCTTGTGGGGATCAAAACGTACTGGACCAGACTTGCATAGACAAGGAGGAAAAAATCCAGATGCATGGCATTATAAGCATATGTGGAATCCAAGAGCAACATCAGAAGGTTCTATCATGCCGCGTTACCCATGGATTATCGAGAATGTTTTAGATGTAAATCATACAGCAGATAAAATGCGAGCTCTTGCTACTCTAGGAGTGCCATACTCTGAAGAAGATTTCGATAGTATGAAAGTATCTATGCAAAGACAAGCCATTGCAATTGAGAAAAGTATTTTTGCTGATGCAGCTGACTTGAAAGATCTTTGGACAAAACGAGAAAAGGAAGAAGGAGATAAATTTGTTCCGCTTCGCGATCGAGAAATTGTTGCACTTATCGCATACCTACAACGTTTAGGTACCGATATCAAAGCACAAGAAACACAAACAGCTAGTAACTAATGTTAAAATATTTCAAAGAGTCATTCTCTAATTATGATTTTTCATCAATATTACAAACCATTTCATTATTGTTGTTTGTAATGTTTTTCCTCGGAACATTTTATTTAGTATGGAAAAAGCCAAAAAAATATTACGAGGAAGCAGAGAATTTACCTTTAGAAGATGATGATACAGAAGACAAAATTTAAAACACTATGAAATTACGTACACCCGCCTACATCTTTATTCCGCTTACCATGTTAGCGATTTTGCTAACATTCGCAATGGTGACTCCGGTAGAAAATATCGTAGAACCAGGCTTCAAAGGGATGATTGATAATTCGATTGCACATATTGTAGCAGCTCTAAAACAAGGAGTTGTATGGGCAGTAATGGCTATCTCTTTGGTGATGTTGTTGATTATTAATGCAATAAATAAGTTAGTTGAATCACAAAAGTTTCAACAATTAACAGAAGATGAAAAAGCAGAATATTTAGCAAAGAAGAAAAAAGGCTATATTAAAAACCTCTTAAGCTCTGCTAATCAACGTCAAACTAAAGAAGAAGAAGAAGCAATTATTATCGATCATGGTTTTGATGGAATCAAAGAATTAGATAATGCTTTACCACAGTGGTGGCTATCACTTTTTTGGTTGGGAATAGTATTTTGCGTTGTTTATTTATTAGCCTATGGGTTCACGGATTTCGCGCATTCTGATGTAGAGTATGCACAAGAAGAAAAAATTCTCAACATCAAAGACTCTATTTGGGCTGTAGAAAATGATATCACTATCGAGGGTGCAGTTAATAAGTTTAACGATCCAGCTGTTGTAGAGCAAGGGAAATTAATTTTCAATACACAATGTACGCTTTGTCACATGGAAGGTGGAAAGGGAGGTATTGGACCAAACTTAACAGATGACTATTGGATAAGCCAAGTAAATGACAGTTTATTCTATAATATATATGCAGTAATATATGACGGATCTCCTACAAACCCTCAGATGAGAGCATTCGGCCAGCGCGGTGAATTGTCAGGCTTAAATATAGAAAAAGTAGCATCGTATGTTTACTACATTAACCAAGTAGAAAAAACATTAACACCTGCCGATGGTGCTGCTGCTCCACAAGGAGAATTGGTAGAAGCGTGGAAAGCTAAAAATTAAGATTTCTAACGACACAATATCAGATAATATGTATCATAAGCAAAGAGAGGGAACTGGCATGGTTTTCTCTCTTTGTTGTATAAAACAAATCAATTATTAAAAATCATGAGCAATATAAAAGACAGTAAAGAAAAAGATTTTCATCAGATGGATGAATCTGTACGCTCAACAATCGGGACAATGGAAAAGTCTGGTAAACGTAAGTGGGTGTACCCAAAAAAACCAAGTGGTAAGTTTACCAATCGTCGGAAGATAGTAGCCTATATACTCCTTACTTTTTTGGTGGTTACGCCATTTGTTAAGTTACCAAACGGCAACCCTTTATTTAAATTTGATATTTTAAGCAGAGAATTTATTTTGTTTGGATTTCCGTTTTTCACCTCCGACTTCTTTCTTCTAGCAATCGGGATGATTACATCCATTATTTTTATCGTACTTTTCACCATGGTATATGGTCGACTATTTTGTGGTTGGGTTTGCCCTCAAACCATATTTTTAGAAATGGTTTTTCGCCCCATCGAATATTTGATAGAAGGAGACAGACCAAAGCAAATACGCTTAGATAAACAAGAATGGGACGAAGAAAAGATTAGAAAAAAACTAATGAAGTGGACCATCTACGCTATACTCTCATTTTTGATTGCCAACGTTTTTTTGTCTTATATTATCGGTGCAGATGCGTTACTAAATTTAGTGAAAGAAGGGCCAATTGAGCATGCCTCAACTTTTATCGGTTTGGTTATCTTTACGAGCTTATTCTATTTTGTTTTTACATGGTTTAGAGAGCAAGCCTGTACTTTAGTGTGCCCATACGGTCGACTCCAAGGAGTGTTGATTGACTCACACACGATTAATGTTGCCTACGACTACCGCCGTGGAGAAGGAAGAATAGGACGTGCAAAATTTAGAAAAAATGAAGACCGAAAAGCTGCCGGCAAAGGAGATTGTATAGATTGCGGACAGTGCGTTGTGGTTTGTCCTACAGGAATCGATATCCGAAACGGAATCCAATTAGAATGTGTAAACTGTACCGCTTGTATAGATGCCTGTGATGAAGTAATGGAGAAAGTAAACCTCCCAACAGGATTGATTCGTTATGCATCAGAAGATAACATCAAGAAAGGAGAACCTTTCCACTTCAATAAGCGAATGATAGCTTATACAGTTGCTTTAATCGCACTTCTAGGTGTAATGACAACCTTTGTTATTAATCGTCCTATGGTAGAGTCAAAATACCTAAAGGTCGTTGGGTCTGATTATGTAGAAGAAGGACAATATTATGTAAATCAGTTTGAATATACATTAACCAATAAAACCAATAATACCCAAGAAGTAAAAATAAAATTATTGTCTCATGACCAATCGGTTGTGGAGATGTATCAAGGTACCAACCATATCCAATTAGAGAAAGGTGCTATTGTACAAGGAAAATTCAAACTAAAAATTCCTAAAAAAGAAGTTAGTTCGTATAAAGAAAGAATAATAATAGGGTTGGTGAATGACAAGGGAGAGGTAGTTGATAAATATAAAACAAGCTTCTCTTCACCTTTTAAATATTAGTTGTATGAAGTTTAAATTTACATGGGCACACGGTGTTGCCGTTGCCCTTGGTATGTTCATGATTTTTATCTTAAGTTTACTATTTTTTGCTGGTGATGTTGGCGAATTAGTAACCGATAATTATTACGAAAAATCTTTAACATTTGAGAAGGATATCGAAGCCGAATCACGAGCGAATCTTTTAGCAAAACATCCACAAATTGTAGAGCAAGCCAACGGTTTCAAGCTAATTTTCCCAGAAGATTTTACTGTTACCGAGGGTACTGTTTATCTTTTGCGTCCAAATAATCAAGAGCTAGATTATCTTAAACCACTAAAACTAAACGAAAGAAAAGAAATGCTAATATCCTCAGTAAATTTGGTTCCAGGCGAATACGATTTGGCCCTATCATGGGAAATGAACGGCAAAAAGTATTTGTTGAAAAAACCACTTAGATGGCACAAACATTAATCCTCTTAGCACTCGGATTAGGTTTTGCCACAAGCCTACATTGTGTTGGCATGTGTGGTCCGATTGCTCTATCGATTGGTTTGAGTGCTAAAAATAAATTAAAATTTACGCTAAAAAATCTCACCTATCAATTCGGGCGTGTAACAACCTATACGATTTTGGGGCTTATACTTGGATTGATAGGCGAGGGATTTAGCTTTGTAGGATTCCAAAATTATCTAAGTATTGCAATCGGTGTATTGATGATTATTATGGTGTTGATTCCCAAGTTTTTCGATAATCAGAGCATCAATACAAAGCCTTTGCAGGCCATCTTGCTAAAAGTAAAAGTTGGTCTTGGTCGTTATTTGAGAAGACAAGATTTCTCGTCACTTTATACTACCGGATTACTCAATGGCTTATTGCCCTGCGGAGCAGTATATGCCGCACTTACTGCAGCCATCGGTGTGGGCTCTTTTGAGCAAAGTACACTGTTTATGTTCTTTTTCGGGTTAGGAACAATTCCATTGATGTTTCTTACGGTTATGTTTGGGAATTTTATCAGCTTAGAGTGGCGTCAAAAAATCCTAAAAATCTTACCTATTATCATCCTAGTTTTAGGTATATTGTTTATTCTACGAGGATTAGAGCTCAATATTCCTTATATTTCTCCGAGCAAAGAAGTCTTACAAATTGATGCGGCAGAGTATTGCCAATAATCAAAAATATAATATTTTCTAATCATTAAATAAATTGTATTTTTGGATTTCATTAACACCATAGATATAAATTTATTCGGATGATAACACAACTTAGAGGGCGACTTGTAGAAGTTCATCCTTCGTACGCAGTTGTTGATTGTAATGGAGTTGGTTATTGGGTAAACATATCCCTAAACACATATTCTAGCTTGGTAATTGATGAAGTGATTACCCTCTATACACAACAAATAATTCGTGATGATGCACATCTATTATACGGTTTCAACACCATAGAAGAACGGTCTATTTTCCAGAAGCTCATTAGTGTAAACGGAGTAGGGCCTGCTTCTGCAATGATGATGCTATCGACTTTGTCACCTAAAGAAATACAAACCGCAATCTACACAGAAGATGCAAAGTTGTTACAAAGTGTTAAAGGGATTGGAGCCAAAACTGCCCAAAGAATTATTATAGATCTGAAAGATAAGCTAGAAGAAATCAACCTAGAAGATGTTAATTCTTTACCTCACAAAAATAAAACACGCATAGAAGCGTTATCAGCATTAGAAGTTTTAGGAATTCCGCGTAAGGTGGCCGAAAAAACTATCGATCAAGTATTAGACAAAAATGCGGATGCAACTGTAGAAACTTTAGTAAAAGAAACCCTAAAAAAACTTTGATTAGTTTGAGACAAAATATATACTCTATCGCCTTTGTTCTACAAACATTACTTGTATTTTTTGGTTTATGTAATGTCGTAGATGCACAAGAACAAGACACCCTGAAATTTCCGTTTAATCATCAATCGGGAGGATTATTTCTAGATAATCAAATCGAATATACGGTAGAATATGATGCTGTGTATGGTCGATATATTTTATATCCAATGATAGGAACCTCTATGGTTGCCGAACCGATTTATTTATCCAGAAAAGAATATTTAGCTTTAGTGCAAAGCCAAGAAATCAATAAATATTATCGAATAAAATCGCAAACCAACGATCAATACTATCGAGAATTACAGTTTGGTGATAAGGAACAGGATAAATTAGCCAATATTATACCGACCTTTCAAGTAAAATCAAGAGCATTCGAAAGTATTTTCGGTGGGAATGAAATTTCACTTACTCCACAAGGATATGCCAACATAGATTTAGGTGTTTTTTTACAAAAAATAGACAACCCAATGTTGCTGCCACAAAACAGAAACACACTAACAATCGATCTACAACAAAGAATGCAGCTTAGTGTTTTGGGTAAAGTAGGAGAAAACCTACAGCTCAAAATGAATTACGACACACAATCAGGGTTTGCTTTCGAGAACCAGACTAAGCTACAATGGCGTAAAGCCGTAGCCAATAAGTTAGACCCTTTTGCAGGAGATGATGATATTTTGCAAAATGTAGAACTAGGAAACATTTCCATGCCATTAACAAACTCACTGATCAAAGGCTCGCAATCTCTGTTTGGGGTACGAACCGATCTGAAATTCGGGAATACCAACGTGACAGCTGTTTTTTCTGAACAAAGATCAGAAGGGAAAAGCATCACCGTGCAAGGTGGAGGTGTGATGAGTGAGTTTACAATCTACGCAGAAAACTACGAGTACAACAAGCACTTCTTCTTAGGGCATTACTTCAGAAATAACTATGACCGCGCCTTGAAGAACTATCCAGGTATAGCAAGCCAAACCAACATTACACGCATAGAAGTTTGGAAAATTGATCGATCTGGAGGAAATGTAAATAATCGACGCTCGATTATTGCTCTGCGAGATTTGGGTGAGGACAATACAACATCTTATCCAGTAAATGGAGCGATATATAATTCTGTTTCATCGCTTATCGGTAGCGATAGAAATATTAGCAATGCACGAAATCTACTTAACGGCTATTCGTATAACGGACAAACTTTTGTCGATGGAGAACACTACGCAATAAATGAGAATGTTAGGAAATTAGACCCAAGTGAGTATACCTTTCATCCACAGCTGGGCTACATAACTTTAAATTCACCATTGGTAGATGGAGATGATTTATTAGCAATTTCTTACCAATACCAAGTAGGAAATCAGGTTTACAGTGTCGGGGATATGTCAGATGGTGGAAGCAGTACATTAATTACCAAACTCATCAAACCAAATGCAGTGATCAATACAAAATCACCAACCTGGGATTTGATGATGAAAAATATTTATTCGCTGAATGCATATGGGTTAGATCCTCAGGATTTTACGATGAATATCATGTTCAAAGATAACGGGCAAAATTCATCAGGTACAGTCAACTATTTACCAAATACCAATATAGCAGATCAGACACTCTTGCAAGTCCTCCATATGGACCGCCTAAACCAATCTGGTCAACCACAAGAAAATAGAGAAGGAACGACAACAACGTACGGAGATGGTAAATTCGACTTTGTAAGTGGAATAACAGTCGATGTACAACGTGGTGCAATTATCTTTACAACAGTAGAACCATTTGGTAAATATCTTCGCAATCAACTAGATCCAAACATCGCCGATCAGTATGTGTTTGATGGAATATATACCAAACTACCCGCAACCTTAATTCAAGAAAAACTAGCCAACCGATATAGTCTTACTGGTCGATACAAAGGTACCGTTGGCGATGGAGTAGCATTAGGCGCTTTCAACGTACCGCAAGGTTCGGTTGTGGTTACGGCCAATGGGCAAACCCTAACAGAAGGAGTAGATTATACTGTGGATTACCAATTGGGACGTGTGAAAATCATTAATCAACAATTAAAAGACTCAGGCACACCGATCAATATTAGTATGGAGAATCAGGCAACATTCAACCTACAAAAAAAACGCTTCATTGGGTTGAATGCTGAACATCACTTCTCGGAAAAGTTTGTCGTAGGTGCAACCATGGTCAATTATCAAGAGAGACCGATGACCCAGAAAACACAATTTGGTAGTGAAGCTGTAAACAACACAATTTTTGGGGTTAATACCCAGATCAATACGCAAAGCGAATGGTTAACCAGAATGGCAAATTATCTACCGGGCGTACAAACAGAAGATCCGTCGAATATTACCTTCAATGCAGAAGGAGCATATTTGTTGCCAGGTATCAATAAAGCGACAGAAGGCTACTCGTATATTGACGATTTTGAAGATGCACAAACCAACATCAGTTTGATGGATCCCAACAGCTGGAAGTTTGCCAGTACACCAGGAAGACCAGCCGGAGTGAGCTTCAATATACATCCCTATTTCCCGAACGGCAACCAGACCGATAACTTGGCATTCAACAATGGTAGAAAAATGTTGTCTTGGTATACGATTGATCCCCGTTTCTATGGATTAGGAGGTGCGTCACCTCTTTCGGATAATGATATTTCTAATCATCGTTCTCGACGTGTAGAGATGAAAGAATTATTCGATCAACGCGATATTATGGCAGGAACCCAATCCTACCTAAGTACCTTTGATATGACGTTTTATCCACAAATTAGAGGGCCGTACAACATCAATCCGAACCAAAATGATACCGAGAGCTGGGGAGCAACGATGCGTGCTTTGACGGTTTCTAACCTTGTCGAAAACAATGTAGAATATATAGAGTTTTGGATGATGGATCCATACGCAGACGGTCATGGTGGCGATGGTGAATTATTAATCCATTTAGGAAGCGTATCAGAAGATATTCTAAAAGATGGTGAATTGGCTTTCGAGAATGGAATGCCTTTCCCAGGAAGTTCGTACGAAGCAAAAGAAACTTCTTGGGGTAAAACGCCAAAATCGACACCACTTCTCTATACTTTCGAAACGGAAGGAGAAAACAGAAAAATCCAAGATTTAGGTTTCAATGGGTTAACGGATGCCGAAGAAGCAACAAAATATAATTTCACCGAAACCAATCCGATTACAGGAGAACTTGACCCTGCGAACGACAATTATCTTTTCTTTCTAGATAAACGATATGATGGACATCAAAATGGGAGAACGGTACAAGGACGTTATCAATATTATCGAAATCCACAAGGAAACTCTTCAACCGATAATCCACTGCATGCTTCTACTTTGCGTCCCGATACAGAAGATATTAATGAAGATTTTAATCTAGACCAGACAGAAAATTATCTTCAATATACCCTGAAAATTAATCGTCAAGCGTTGGAAGATCCTAACAACTCGAAAATTGTTGCCCGAAAAGAAGTAAAAGTACGTTTTGCCAACGGGAAAGATTCTACCGTAAAATGGTACCAAGTTCGGATTCCTGTTGATGGTTTTGACCTTGATGTAGACAATGACGGGGTAGATGACATCTTACAAGATAATATAGATCAGGCACAAAGTGTTCTTACTTCTGCTCGCTATATGAGAATGGTGATGCGTGGTTTCCAAGAAGAAACAACCTTGCGTTTTGGTACTTTTGATATGGTGCGAAGCGAATGGAGACGTTATACCAAAAATATTTATCCTGATCAAGGGATTGCTGGTGCAGAAGGACAAGCAGAAGATAGTTTTGTTGGAGATCTAGAAATTGGGGAAGTAAACTTAGAACAAAATAGTAATTCTCAACCACGCTATACATTGCCTCCGGGAGTTTCTCGGGAACATTTACAAGGTGCAACAGGCTATCAGAATATGAATGAGTCTTCGATGACCATCAAAACAAAATTCAGAGGACCAAGTTCTGCAAAAGGAGTCATAAAGAATGTAAATTTAGACTTACGCCGATACAAAAAAATAGAAATGTTTGTATCTGCCCAAAACCTATTAGATGTTACAAATAATCAGTTGGATGAAACCACCAAACTGTTCATACGATTCGGGTCTGATTATGCAGACAACTATTACGAGTATGAGTTGCCGCTGAAATACACACCAAGGTCAGCAACCTCGGTCAATGATATTTGGCCAGAAGAAAACTTTATATCATTATTATCAGATTATTTCATCGATGCTAAAAAACTTAGAGATACCGAAAACTTTGTCAATAATCAACGTTTTGCTTACACGGTAGATGAGACAAATCCTAACAAGATTATTTATGTAAAAGGTCGTCCGACTTTAGGAAATGTTTCCTCTTTGATGATTGGTTTACGTTCGGTCGGAGGAGCAGCTGAAAAAGAAGTTCTTGTTTGGGTAAACGAATTGCGTTTGAGTGATATCGACAACAAAGGAGGTTATGCGGCCAATGCAAGTCTTACCTTCAATTTGGGTGATTTTGCCAATGTACAATTGGCTGGTCGTGTATTGTCCAATGGTTTCGGAGCAGTTGATCAGGGGCCAATCGAACGCAGCCAAGAAGATATCAAAGAATATTCGGTAAATGTAGATGCAAAGTTGGATAAATTGATGCCCAAGAAATGGAATATGGAAGTGCCGTTTAACTTTACCATGACGGAAAGTTTTATCGACCCGAAATACAATCCTTTGGATAATGATATTTTGATGAATGAAGCACCGAACAAAAAAGAGTTAGCCAAAACGGTTCGTCAATATACTCGATACAAGAGTTATTCTTTTAGCAACATTAGAAAGATACGTAACCCGAACAGTCGTCAACCGCACCGATTCTACGATCCATCGAACTTTGCTTTGTCTTTTTCGTATGCAGACGAATATTACCGAGATATTTATACCAAATACAATATCAACCAGAACTTGCGAGCTTCGTTGAACTATAACTACGGATTCCGATTTAAGTCGATAGAGCCATTCAAGAGTTGGCATGCAGTGCACGACACGGCAAAATCGGCGAAGTATTTACGATTTATCAAAGAGTTCAATCTCAATCCTGTCCCAACTCGTTTCTCTTTCCGTACCGATATTAATCGTACCTATACCGAGAATCAGTACCGGGATCTAAGCTCTTATACCGGAGGAAATAGCTTGTTGATGCCTGCAATGTACAGTAGTAATTTCTTATTCGGCTGGCAGTATAATCTTGGGTTTGATCTTACTCGCTCGTTGCGTGTAGATCTCACTTCTTCTACACAAACCCTGAATGATGGAACGGCTTTTTACAAATTAGATCAAAACCTAATCTGGCAAAATTTGTTCTCGGTAGGTAGACCTGTCAATTATGATCAACAATTGCAAGTGAATTATAAGTTACCATTCCGTTTCTTGCCGTATGCCAATTGGGTGAATATGGAATTTGGTTTCACCTCATCCTATAATTGGCGTGCATACTCTAGAGGTATGAGTATATTCGAAGATGAAAATGGTCGAATGAGAAATTTAGGAAATGGTACAGCACAAAACTCGAATACAATTACATTATTAGGAGATTTCGATTTCCAGAAGTTCTATCCAGAGTTCAAAGGTTATCGCCAATACGACTCGATAAGAAAAGGTAGACAAAGCGAAATAGATTCTATCAACAATGCCAATGCAGAACGAGCAAACTCTAAGTTCAGACGTCGACTCAATAACCAAAAATTCAAATTCAAAAATCAATATCGAATGAAAGATATTGCTTGGATGGTTTTAGGATCATTGAAGAAATCACAATTCAATTATAGCCAAAATAACGGAGCCGTAGTTCCAGGTTTATATGGCGAACCAGGCTTCTTCGGAATGGCGTCTGGTATGCCAGGCTTCGGGTTTGTGTACGGAACCGATTTCGATATCAAACGTACATTTGTAGAGCGAGGTTATATTACCAATGACGAGTTGATGTTAGAGCCGTATCAGATAATGAAGTCGAGTAATTTTACAGCAACAGCACTCATCGAACCGATGCCAGACTTCCGTATAGATTTAGATGTTAAACGCAACAAAGATTACCGAAACTATCATTCAGGCTTCAATCTTTTAGGTAACCAATACAATGGGTTTATCAACGAGATGGCGAACCTTAATATTAGTAATATCAGCGTACGAACTGCTTTTACCAATCGAGACGAAATGTACCAAAATTTCCGTACTAATGTAGTGGTTATCGGATCTGGTGAAAACGAAGAATCTTTTTCTAGGTATGATGTAATCTTACCAGCATTTGTTTCTGCAATAGAAGGAAAATCGGCCAAAAAACAAAGCAAAGATTGGAACCGAAAAATCCCAGCTCCTAATTGGCGAATTGCGTACACAGGACTTACCAATATGCCTATTATCAGTAAATGGTTCGATCAGGTAGAAATTACACATAGCTACTTATCATCCTATACAGTATCCGGAGTACAATCGAATATTTTCTACAATAATCCGAGCGTACATTTACCATCGGCCAATAGTAATTCTCCATATTTGTTTACCTCGGTAGCAATGGTAGAAGCTTTCAATCCACTAGTAGGTGTAGATGTAACTTTGCGAAACAACTTTCAGTTTAGAGCACAATATAACCGCGATCGTTTGCTGCAGCTTAATTTTGATAGTTATACCATAAATGAAGACTACGGAAACGAAATTATCGCTGGTTTTGGATATATTTTTAAAGATCTAAAATTCAAGATGCGTTACCAAGGCAGAACCAAAACTGTACGAGGAGATTTGAATATTCGTGGTGACTTTTCGGTAAGAGATAACGAAAGTAGATTGCGTAAGTTCAGTTTCGGAAACGAAGATTCGCAAATTGTTGGTGGACAGAAAATTATGAAATTTATGTTTTCGGCAGATTATAACTTAAGTCAAAACTTAAACATCAAATTCTATTGGGACCAGAATATTTCGAAGTATAAACTTTCTACCGCTTATCCAATTTCTACAATTCGTACAGGATTAAGTGCTACCTTTACCTTCGGAAATTAATAAACCAAATATTAACAAACCAAAAAAATAATAGTATGAGTTTTCCAACAAATTTAAAGTACAGTAAAGACCACGAATGGGTGGCCGTTGAAGGAGATATTGCAACCATCGGGATCACCGCTTTCGCACAAGGAGAGTTAGGTGACATCGTTTATGTTGACGTAGAAACAGAAGGCGAAACCCTAAACAAAGAAGAGGTTTTCGGGACTGTAGAAGCAGTAAAAACAGTTTCTGATTTGTTTATGCCAATCAGTGGAGAAATAATTTCTTTCAATGCAGATTTAGAGTCATCACCAGAAAATATCAATACAGATCCTTACGGAGAAGGTTGGATTATCAAAGTAAAAATCGAAAATGCAGATGAACTGAACGATTTATTGGATGCCGATGCATACAAAGAATTGGTTGGCGCATAAAATAAACTATCCTAAAACGATATTTTATTGTTACCTAACTTTTCTTATTTTGGTGACTCAAATGCCATCAAGATCAGCAGGAAGTTTCAGTAAAATATCGTTTTTTAAATTTTTTTTTACCTTTCAACATACCGATAAGATTGTTCATTTCATCCTATTCTTTTGCTTGGCAATCTTGGTCTATAATGCGTATAAATTACGCTATTTAGAAGTGTTTTTCGTTACATTTACTGTTAGTTTTCTGGTAGAAATTGCTCAACACCTATTACCTTTCGGTAGGAGTTTCGATTGGTACGATTTGTTGGCAAATGCACTAGGAGCACTTATAGCAATTGCTATTTTATGGCTTTTCTATCCGATTAAGAAGCTTCCAAAATCACAGAAGTCATAAACAATGAGCCACCAACAGGAGCATCATTAAAAAATGATAATTGGTCGTTTTCGTTTTGCAAGCTCAATGTATAAAGCATAGGAAGGTAATGTTCTGGAGTCGGAATCGATAACTGAAAAGCAGTCCCTTGAGCAGAAAAATTAATCAATTTCTCATGCTCGTGCCTCAGCATAAAATCCTTCATTTTTTCATTGGCCTCTAGGGCCCAATCGAAAGCAAAATTATCATTGATTTTCCTCCAATCGATCGCTCGTAAATTATGTACATTATTTCCACTACCCAAAACAAGCACACCTTTGTTACGCAAACTGTGTAAATCACGCGCCAACTCATAATGTTCTTTAGGCGACTTTCTATAATCAAGACTTAGTTCTATTACCGGAATATTTGCCTCAGGGTACATGTGCTTTATCACCGACCAAGCACCATGATCCAAACCCCATGTTTCATCTAAACTTACACTATTGCCACTCAATAAATCTTTTATATAGATTGCCCATTCCCTCGATCCAGGAGCAGGATATTGCACCTCGAACAAAGCTTGCGGAAATCCAAAAAAATCATGAATAGTCTGTGGTGTTTCCATTGCAGTAACTTTCGTGCCAAGTGTTTCCCAATGCGCAGAAATACATAAAATAAGTTTCGGAGGGGGAATTCTCTTTACAATATTACGCATTTCTTGAACAAAAGAATTTTCTTCTATTGCATTCATCGGATTTCCGTGCCCCATAAAAAGTACAGGCATTGTCGGTGTATTCGGTAAATTTTTCGTTAGGTTCGTAAGATGCTTCAAATTCATTTTCTCTCTACTTAATGAACCTAAGATACTAATTATCCATGTTTTTATTTTTGATGCAAATCAAGATCAAACAATAATTGGCAGGATACAATTCTTTGGGTCCAAGAATTTATTTGTCTAAAACTATAAACTACCTATTTGGCCAAGGATTCTATCAAATCCTTTGAAAAGAATATTCTTACTAGCTCACAGCATATTCATTTCTTATTTCGAGAATAAATGATTAATTTCGAGACGAAAAAATGCAAAATCATGACATTTCAAGAACAAATACAATCCGGAATACCTACTCAACTACCTCAACCAAAGAAAAGAAATCCAGAACTATCACATGCACCTAAACGCAAAGAAATTCTTTCGAATACCGAAATCGAATTAGCTTTACGAAATGCATTGCGTTATTTCGACCCAAAAGATCATTCGACCTTATTACCAGAATTCAGAGAAGAACTAGAAAAATATGGCCGCATCTATATGTATCGTTTAATGCCCGATTACGAAATGTATGCCCGCCCATTGGATCAATATCCAGGTAAATCTGATCAAGCAAAAGCCATACAATTGATGATTCAAAATAACCTTGATCCTGCAGTTGCTCAGCATCCAGAAGAATTAATTACCTATGGTGGTAATGGTGCAGTTTTCCAGAACTGGGCACAATATCGTCTTACTATGAAGTATCTTTCAGAAATGACCGATGAACAAACTTTGGTAATGTATTCAGGACACCCGATGGGGCTTTTCCCTTCGCACAAAAACGCACCACGCGTGGTGGTAACCAATGGTATGATGATTCCTAATTACTCTAAACAAGATGATTGGGAAAAATACAATGCTTTAGGCGTAACACAATACGGGCAAATGACTGCCGGAAGTTATATGTATATCGGTCCGCAAGGGATCGTTCACGGTACCACAATTACGGTTCTCAACGGTTGTCGAAAAATCATGGATACAAAAGAAAGAAAAAAATTAGGAACCAAAGGAAAACTTTTTGTAACCGCAGGTTTAGGCGGGATGTCGGGGGCACAGCCAAAAGCCGGAAATATTGCTGGTGTTATTTCGGTTACAGCAGAAGTTAATCCAGAAGCAACCTACAAACGATACGAACAAGGTTGGGTAGATGAGGTAATCAAAGATTTGGATGAATTGGTTGTACGAGTGAAAAAAGCAAAAGAAAATAAAGAAGTTGTTTCTATTGCTTATGACGGAAATGTGGTAGATGTTTGGGAGAAATTCTATGAAGAAAATGTATACATCGATTTAGGATCAGATCAGACATCTTTACATAATCCATGGGCAGGAGGATATTATCCTGTAGGGATGAGTGTCGATGAAGCCAATAAAATGATGGCAGAAGATCCAGAAACATTTCGCCTAAAAGTGCAAGAAAGTTTGCGTCGTCATGCAGCAGCAATCAATAAACATACCGCAAAAGGAACCTATTTCTTCGATTATGGGAATGCCTTTTTATTAGAAGCTTCACGTGCTGGAGCAGATGTAATGGCAGAAAATGGGGTCGATTTCAAGTATCCATCTTATGTACAAGATATTATGGGACCTATGTGCTTTGATTTTGGTTTTGGGCCTTTCCGTTGGGTTTGTACATCGGGGAAAGCTGATGATTTACAGAAAACAGATGAAATTGCTTGTCGAGTTCTAGAAGAAATTATGCAACATTCGCCAGATGAAATCAAACAACAAATGCAAGATAATATTACTTGGATAAAAGGGGCACAAGAAAATAAATTGGTAGTAGGTTCGCAAGCCAGAATTTTATATGCAGATGCAGAAGGACGTATAAAAATTGCACAAGCGTTTAACGAAGCAATTGCTAGAGGAGAAATCGGTGAAGTAGTTTTAGGGCGGGATCATCACGATGTTTCTGGTACAGATTCACCGTTCAGAGAAACCTCTAATATCTACGATGGATCACAGTTCACTGCAGATATGGCTATTCATAATGTAATTGGAGATAGTTTCCGAGGGGCAACATGGGTTTCTATTCACAATGGTGGTGGAGTAGGTTGGGGCGAAGTTATCAATGGAGGTTTTGGATTATTACTCGATGGGACTGAGCAAGCCAGTAAACGATTGAAAATGATGTTACATTGGGATGTGAATAACGGAATCGCTCGTCGTTCGTGGGCAAGAAATGATGAGGCTATTTTTGCAATAAAAAGAGCAATGGAAACAGAGCCATTGTTGAAAGTTACTTTACCAAATAAAGTAGATGATGCTTTATTTGGATAATAATATTTCTATTAAAGTATAATATAATGCAATTAAAAAAAGCAACTTTAGATTTCTAAAGTTGCTTTTTTTTATCGGTTCAATTCATAAAGTTTCTTTAGACCTTTTATGGTATGTAGTCGATCATCTACGTGAATTTTGGTTGTAAGGGGAGAAAAAACACCACCCAATCCACCGGTAGATATTACAAATGCATTGCTACCAACTTCTTTATTTATACGGTCTATCATTCCTTCTATCATACTTAGATAACCGTAAACCATTCCACTTTGCATACAAGTAACAGTGTCTAAACCCAAGACATTATTGGGTCGGATGAGTTCTATTTCTGGTAGTTGCGCTGTCTCACCCACCAATGATTTCATTGCCGTATTGATACCAGGAGAAATTACTACTCCGCCCACTTCTCCTGTAGAATCTATGCCTAAAAAAGTTAGAGCTGTACCAAAGTCGATTATAACTTTATAGTCAGGATAACTACTATAATGTGCAGCAACAGCATTGGCATACAAATCAGTTCCCATTTGGTTCGATTTGTGTTTAACAGCTGACGGTGTATTACGATCAACAATCATAGGCTCAATACCATGAATGTCCCTCAAAGCACCCTGAATACGCAGGGTGAGAACAGGAACAACCGAACCAATTACGATGTCGGTAATTTGTTTATAATCAATACCGAAAGGTATATACATGCTGCTAAATTTAGCAAACATTTCATCTTCTGTACGGTATGGTTTACTGTTGATTGTCCATGTTCTTAGTTGTTGTTCTCCATCAAAAACGGCAAAGCGCATGTTAGAGTTTCCTATATTTACGGCTAATAGCATTATTGTGTGATGTTGTTATTAGGGTTTACATCGGCCAAACGTTTGGTTGGGTCGATTTCTGCTTTTTTAATCTCTTTTTTTGTTTTGATAGTATAGGTAGGATTTGTCCAAAACCAATCGGTAAGCACAGTTCTTTTTATGCTTTGGTATAGAGCAAAGGTTTCTGGTTTTTTCTCGCCTCTCATTTCGCGTAATGGTATGTAAAATAGTTCCTTGCTTCCGTCTCGGTATTCTACCAAAACGTCTATTGGCATAGCAAAATCAGAAAGATTACTGATTTTTAGTTCGTTAGTGTTTGTTTTTTCAATCCCATAATCTATAAAACGTGTTGTATTAATAAACAAGTTAAAATACCACTTCAGGTTGATACCTGAAACTTTTTCGGCTGTTCTTTTGAAGTCGTTCGGTGTAGGATGTTTGAATTTCCATTCTTTGTAAAATTGCTTGAAAGTCTCTTTTAGTGCTTCTTCACCAATTATATAACCCAATTGAATTGCCATAACTTGACCTTTATAATATGCTTGTAAACTATATGCAAAATTGGTATTATAATAATCGGCTAATAGACTTGCTGGTTCTTCTAAACCCGATTTTGCCAAATTAAAATAGCCTTCGTATGCTTCTGGATTTGGGTTGGGTAGGATGGTTTCTTTTTTCCAGTTCAATGAGCCGAGTTGCTCGATATAAGAAGTGAAACCTTCATCAAACCATTCGTCATGTGTTTCATTGATACCGAAAAGGTGTTGATACCATGAATGTGCAGCTTCATGGAAGATTACACCAATCAAACTATCCAAACTGCGTTCTCCTGTAATGAGGGTTGCAGTTCCGTATTCCATTCCACCATCACCGCCTTGCACTATTGTATATGTTGGCCAAGGATAAGCTCCGAAACGATCTCCTACAAAATCGAAAAAGTCTGCGGTAATGTTAATTGCTTTATGCCAATTCTGTGTGGTTTTGGGACCAGGTTGGTACACAAAATACAGCTCAACTCCTCCTTTGGATTTCCCTTTTTCTACGATATAATCTGGATCTGCACCCCAAGCAAAATCATGTATGTTTTCTGCTTTGTAATGCCACGTTACTTTTCCGTTTTTTACTTTGGGTTTAGCATTTTTCACATATCCTTTTACTTCATTCGGGTTTTGTAGTACTCCAGAGGCACCTACTATATAATCTTTATGGATGTTGATTTGCACATCAAAATTACCGAATGGGGCAACAAATTCTCGACCGATATATTCGTCCAAATGCCATCCAAATTCATCATAATGTGCCATTTTAGGATACCATTGTGTCATCGAAAATTCGACACCTTCAGAAGATTGACGACCAGAGCGGCGAATTTGTGCCGGTACTTGTGCTTGCCAATCGAGTAGAAAGATTGCCGAAGTACCTGCTCTTAGAGGTGTTGGTAAGGAAACTTCTAAGATTGTTCCATCGACCATATAGTTGACTTTTTTACCGTTATAGGTAATAGATTTTATTTTTTGGTAACCAATTTCGTGGGGTTGTAAACGAGCAATTCTACTTTCGTAGATGGGTTTTTCTTTACTTCCTTTATTCGTGACCATTCTCCTATCAGGATCTTTGATATTTGCTAAGCGGTAATCCATCATACTACCTGGTTGGAAGGCATTAAAATACAAATGAAAATATACTTTTTGTAAATCATCATCAGAATTGTTGGTGTATTTCAATTGCATTTTTCCATCATACTGATAGTTTTTTTCGTTAACATCCACCTGAATTTGGTAGTCCACTTTTTGTTGCCAATATCCTTTTCGTTGTGCATTAGAATATTGTAACACAAAAAATGTTAGCAAAAAGATAATCGATCTCATGTTATATTGTTTTATTTAATGTTTTTCAAACATACAAAAATACTGAATTTAATCGTGCTTATTCGCTTGAGAGATTATATAAAACGATATAAAAAAGTCCGAAAAATAATTTTTCGGACTTTTATCGAGAGAAAATATTTTTTACCACATCGGCGTATTAAGACATCGTGTTAAAAGATCTGGGATAATACCCAAAACAATAATAAGAATAACTGATGTTAACAATAAGAAATTGGTCATACCATCTTGCTGTTTATGTTTCGGATTACCTCTCTGGAAATACATTTGTACTATTACTTTGAAATAGTAAAACATTCCCATTACAGCCATTATCAAACCAAGAATTATAATTGCCAAATTGTTTTCGTCCATTGCACCAATACTCAGGGTCATAAATTTGGCTATGAAACCTGCAGTGAGAGGGATTCCGGCCAATGAAATAAGGGCAATTGTAACGCTAAAAGCTAAGATAGGATTTGCTTTTCCGAGTCCGGCAAAATCTGCGTAATTGCCTTTACCCATATTGTTAATCGCGTAGAAAATAATGAATGATGCCAAACTATAAGAAATGGTATAATACATTAGTGCTTCTTTTGCAACCCAGTTGATATTGAAAAGTACAAATAACATAAAACCGGCTTGTGCAATTGATGAATATGCCATCATTTTCTTGACAGAGCGTTGGTTTAATGCACCGTAGTTCCCGATAAATAATGTTAGGAAAATAATTACGGTTAGCAGGTAACGGAAATATACATAATTTTCTTCGTTAAACGGAAACGATTGCATGATTAGGATAAAGCCTAAAAAAGAACCTCCTTTTACGATTGTTGCCATGTACGTGGTGAAAACTGTTGGTGTGCCAGCGTAAACGTCTGGTACCCAGAAATGGAATGGCGCAGCACCTACTTTGAAACAAAATGAGGTGAAAATTAGCACCCAGCCGATATAGTATAAATTTTGTAATTCTGGCAAGAAGGTTTGGATGTTTTGGATAAGAAATGTACCTGTTGATCCATATACGAAACTGATACCCAAAAGTAATATCCCTGTTGAGAAAGCTCCCATCAAAAAATATTTTACGGATGCTTCTGTACTTTTCAAACTATTTTTTGCCGTTCCTGCTATAAGGTACATTGGTATCGATAGTAATTCGATTGCCAAAAACATGGTTATTAGGTTAGCAAATTGTGCCAAAACAGAAATCCCAACAAATGAAAAGAAAATCAAAGCATAATATTCTCCTAAATGTTTCCCGACTTTGTGAAACTCATTACGGTTGATGAGCATATACAATATTGCTAAACCAGCCAAAACACAGAAAAATATAACACCATAGGGCGACGGTTTGATCATGTTGTTATACCGATCAGCTAATATTTCGTAGCCTGCCAATTGGCAAATTCCGCCGATTACCATTCCTAATAAAAGAATAATCGACAAGAGATTTAGTGCTTTATGATTCTTGATGTAGAACCCACTAAACATGAAGACTATCCCGGAAAGTGCTGATAATATTATAATATTCATATCAAATAATTTCTAGAGTATTTAGTGTGCTAATAATGAGAAAATGGCATTTGGATGTACGCCAAAATAAATAATCAAAATTGTGATAAGGCTAAGAACAATGATTACACCAGGTTTTTCTGTATGGTGTTTTCCTGCGTATCTATAAGTTGTTTTGCCAAACATAAGGGCGCTCATCATTCGTAGGGTATATACTGCTGATAAAATTACGCCCAATGAAGCAATTATTGCCCAAAACATATTGTATTTGAATAATGCAGATAACATCATAAATTCTCCAATGAATGATGAGGTAAGTGGTAAGCCGATATTGGCCATTGCAAATACCATAAAGAATATTGCAATGGTAGGATTTACCGTTGCTATACCGCTCAACGATTTCAGGTTGGTTACATGATAGCGTTTTTCCATTATATCAACAATCAACCATAAACCTAGAACAACTAATCCATGCGAAAACATTTGGAAGAATGCCGCAGTGAAACCAGTAGGTTCATTGGTAAATAATGAAAGGAAAATTAGTGCTAAGTGTGCAATGGAACTATAGGCTATAATTTTTTTCACATTGTTAGTGCTTAATGCAATAAGCGAAGCATAGAGAATACCGATAAGAGCAGGAATCAAGAAATATGGTAAGTATTCTGATGCCATTGGGAATAAGCCAATGTACCATTTGACCACTGCAAAAAGTCCCATTTTTGCCATCAATGCACTCAATACAACTGTTACGGGAGTTGGTGAGGTTTTGTAGATGGTCGGTTGCCAGGTATGGAAAGGGAAAATTGGTATTTTGATTACAAAAGCAATTAAAAATAAAAGTGCTAATAAACTTGTAGCACAATATTGCTGTGCCGTTACCGCTTGTACATCATAAAAAAGGAATGATTTTGGTTGTAGATGAAATCCGATAAAAATGATGCCAGCGAGCATCAGCATCGAGCCAAACACGGTGTACAAAAAGAAGGTCATATTGGCCATAATTTTGTTATATCCTTTGCCCCAAATCCCGATTAAGAAATAGGTTGGGATAAGTACAAGCTCCCAGAAAAAATAGAATAAAATAAGATCTTTTGCTAAGAAAACGCCATTGAGTCCAGCGAGTGTTATGAGCATTAAACCATAAAATACATTCGAATATTTTTGTTTGCTAGCTGCCAAATAAATAAACAATAAGCTGTACACTAAGGTCGATAGAAAAACCATTAATCCTCCTAAGTTGGTTGCATCTAATGCATAATAGGTTTTGAGTTGGTTAAAATTAAACCACTCTGCGGTGTATTGTAATTCGTTCGATCCACCTCTATAGAACAGAAAGGTCATTAACGCTAAAAGAAAACCACTAAGAACAGCACCTAGCCAAACGAAAGGCTTTTGTTGTTTCATTAGCAATAGCAGTAAACCAACGAGTGCCGGTAATAGAATAAATAATGATAAAACCATTTTTCGTTATTTTAATAAAGTGCCAATAAAAAAGATTCCGATAGATGCAATAAACCCAATCACCATACAAACGATATAGAAACCTACGTTTCCGTTTTGCAAAGTGCGTATAAACGATGCTTGTTTATTACTCAAAATTCCGATACCCGAAATAAATTTTTGCAATCCAGCTTTTTCCATATAGGTATATAGAATATCTCCTAATTGGATTAGAGGAGTTACAATTGCCATTTGATATAGTTGATCGAAATACCATTTATCAGCCATCGATTTTCCGATACCTGTAAATTCTGTTTCTGGTCGATTAGTATACATTTTCTGAGCAAAATAAATTGCAATCAACACTGCAACAAAAAGAGCACCCATCATAATATATTCGGTTGTGTGTGTTAAGTGTATTTCGGTAGGATGAACTACACCCGCCAAAAACGTATTGAGTGTATGAGCATTTTCTACAAAAATAGCAGGAATACCGATGTATCCACCAATAATAGAAAGAACTGATAATATTATCAATGGTAAAGTCATCGGTATTGGGCTTTCGTGTGGATGTATATCTTCTGAGCGTAAATTACCCAAGAATGTTAATGCATACATTCGGAACATATAAAAAGCAGTCATCACAGAAACAGTGAAGCCTAGAGCATAAACTAGCTTATTAGAAGCAAACATAACCACAAGCATTTCATCTTTCGAGAAGAAACCCGATAAACCTGGTATCCCCGATATGGCTAAGCAACCGATAAGCATTGTTGCATTGGTAATTGGCATGTAGTTTTTCAGTCCACCCATTTTGCTCATATCTTGCTCGTTGTTCATACCGTGAATAACTGAACCAGCACCCAAGAACAATAAAGCTTTGAAGAATGCGTGTGTCAATACGTGGAAAACAGCAGCGATATAGGCACCCGAACCTATTGCAGCGAACATAAGTCCTAATTGAGATACGGTAGAATAAGCCAATACTTTTTTAATATCGTTTTGTTTCATTGCAATCGAGGCAGTTATTAGAGCAGTAATAATTCCTACCCATTGAATAACCGTCATGGTGATGGGTGCCAGATCGAATAAGAAGTTGAGGCGAGTAATCATAAAGATCCCAGCCGTCACCATTGTAGCTGCATGGATAAGTGCAGAAACAGGCGTAGGACCAGCCATCGCATCCGGTAGCCAAGTAAATAGAGGTAATTGTGCCGATTTACCTGTAGCTGCCAAGAAAAGTAACAAGGTGATTCCTACCAAAACTATTTGTACCGTATAGGCATCTGTAGCGGTTACGAAACTGCTTACCGCTTGTGCTATTCCTTGATATTCGAAAGTGTTGAATTCTTTATAAATCCAAAACATTGCTAATAAAAAGCCAACATCACCAATTCTATTCATGATGAATGCTTTTTTAGCTGCGGCTACATAGCTCGGGTTGGTAAACCAAAAGCCTATTAGTAAAAACGAGCATAGACCAACACCTTCCCATCCGATAAACATCACAACTAAATTATTTCCCATAACTAATAAAAGCATGAAGAAAACAAAGAGGTTGAGATAAGCGAAATATTTACCATATCCTTTATCGGTCACCATATACGCCGCACTATAGACGTGTATTAGAAACCCGATACCAGTAATAATGAGTAAAAATAAACTGGTTAATGCATCGATCTGGAATGCAAACGGTACATGAAACGTTGGGATATTTATTAAATCAAATGCTTTAAAAACAATGGGTTGAGCGTTTTCTCCCGTGGGGATCGTAAAGAAAACAATTAATGAAATAATAAAACTTCCTAAAACACTAAATGATCCGATCGAAGCAATAAGATTTTTTGGTAAATGATTACGTCCTAAACCATTGATAAAGAATCCGATAAGCGGAAGAAGCGGGATTAACCAAATATACTGTGCCATATTCTTAATTCTTTAAACGGTTTAACAAATTGATATCCACATTATAAACTTTTCTAAACAAAAGGATAATGACCGATAGACCAACTGAAACTTCTGCTGCGGCCACGACCATAATGAAAAAAACTAGCAACTGAGCATCTGTACCAGCTGCTGAGGCTGGATTAAGTTGGTGGTGCATTTTAGAGAAAGCCACCAAGAGTAAATTCACAGAGTTCAACATTAATTCTATACACATAAAAACAACGATGGCATTGCGGCGAATCGAAACGCCAAAAACCCCGATGGTGAATAAGATTAATGCGAAAATAATATAATAACTAATCGGTAACATGAGATAATTTTTCTAGGCTATATTAATCTAGTAATTCTTTGTCTTTTTTGGATAAGATTACCGCACCAATCATGGCCGAGATAAAGAGAATAGAACTCAACTCGAAGGGTAATACATATTCAGAATACAAAACACTTCCAAGGTTTTCTATAAGTCCAATTTCTCCTTTGGCCATTTCTACCTGGGTTTGTGGTGTACCGTTCTCGGTAATAATACCAACCGTAAGGATTATAAACAAGAGAGAAACCAGACTTGCAACAGTTATTTTTATCGGTGTACCAAAGGATTTTTTCTCCGAATTGAGGTTCATCAACATAACCACAAAAAGGAACAGAACCATTATTGCACCTGCATACACAATGATGTTTACTACTGCCAAAAACTGCGCATTGAGTAGTATATAGTGTCCACTAATACAGAAAAAGGTGATAATAAGATATAAAATAGAATGAATCGGATTACGGCTAAAAACCATTAATAAAGCACTAAGTACTGTTAATCCAGCCAAAACATAAAATAAAATTTCTTCTATAGCCATAGTTATTTATTTTTCGGATGCGGAATTAATAAATCTTGTTTGCCGTATACAAAGTTTTTTCTGTCAAAACTTGGTGGTGGAACTGTTTGCGAGAGATAAACCGCATCTTTAGGACAGGCTTCTTCGCAGAAACCACAAAAAATACAACGCAACATATTGATTTCGTATTTTGCTGCATATTTTTCTTCTCGATATAAGTGTTCTTCTCCTGGCAATCGTTCTGCGGCTTCCATTGTAATTGCTTCCGCCGGACAGGCCAAGGCGCAAAGTCCACATGCAGTACAGTTTTCTCTTCCTTCTTCATCACGGTTTAAGATATGCAAACCTCTAAATACCGGACTAAAAGGTCTTTTTTCTTCAGGGTAATTAATGGTTTGTTTCTTCATAAAGAAGTGTTTGATGGTAATCATTAAACCTTTGAAAATCGCAACCAAATAGATTTTTTCCCAAAAATTCATAGGGCGTCTATCTACTGCTTTTGCTCTATTGGTAAGTGCTTTCATAATTTTTTTCTAAGAGGATTAATTATTAAAAAGTAAGATAAACAATCCCGTAATTAACATATTAAAAATCGCAAGTGGTACTAAAGTTTTCCAGCCGAGATTCATCAATTGATCATAACGAAAACGTGGAATTGTCCATCGTACCCACATATAAAAGAAAATAAAGAAGCAAGTTTTGGTAAACAATACTGCAAAATGGATTGCCGATAACCAATTCTCTCCAATACTTTCTTTTAGTTTTGCATCATTTATAAATGGAATGTCGTATCCACCGAAAAATAAGGTGGCTAAAATAGCCGAACTAATAAACATGTTGACATATTCTGCGAACAAAAAGAAACCCATTTTCATTGATGAGTATTCTGAGTGGTATCCACCGATTAACTCGTTTTCTGCCTCAGGTAAATCGAATGGTGTACGGTTCGTTTCTGCAAAAGAGCATATCAAAAATATCATAAAACCTAATGGTTGTAAAAATACTAACCAATAGTTATCTTGTTGGTAGGCAACGATTTCGTTTAGTTTTAGCGATCCTGTAATCATCAAAACAGTAATCAGGGCTAGTCCCATTGGTAACTCATACGAGATAATTTGTGATGCTGCACGTAATCCTCCCATTAAGGAGTATTTGTTGTTCGATGCCCAAGCGCCAATCATCATACCGTAAACGCCTAAACTCAACACTCCTAAAATGTATAAAAAACCAATGTTGATATCGGCAATTTGTGGGACAATAGTACGATCTCCCCAAGTGAAACTACTACTCCAAGGGATAACGGCACCAGTCATACAAGCTACTAACATTGCCATTGCTGGCCCCATTATAAATAGGAATTTGTTGGCATCTTTTGGGACAATTTCTTCTTTCGAAAAGAGTTTTAGACCGTCTGCTAATGGTTGTAATAAACCAAATATCCCAGCTCTGTTCGGACCCAAACGATCTTGTAAAAATGCAGCAACTTTACGTTCTGCCCAAGTAGAGTATGCAGCAACGGCCAAAGCCAAAGCAATTAGTATTCCTACCAAAGCTAATTTTTCGAGTGCATCTGCAATAAATTCTTCCGTCATTGTGTATAGTTATAACGTCGTTATTAATTTTTAAAATCTTTACTAGTTGCAGGACCATGAATTTTCGATAGGTTACGATTGGGCTCGTTTACCTCACTCACGGTATGGATATCTAATAAAACTTTCGGGTCTCTATGAATAACTTTTGGTAAAGTTTCTTTTGGTTTTACTTTGTTTATGGTATAATGATTTGCTCTTATCACCGAGTCTTTGGCAATATCTGAGGGTTTTTCGAGCGTCCAATCATTGATATCTTTTTTCTCGAACCTACAAGTGTTACAAATCCAATCTTCTACTTCGTTCCATTCATTTTTACGTGCAGTAACACGGAAAACTTCTTCTCCACGGAACCAGATTTGTGCTTTACCCGAACAGGTAGGGCAATCGCGATGAGCATCCACTGGATTCAAAAACCAAACGCGATTTTTAAATCGGAAAGTTTTATCGGTTAGAGCACCAACCGGACATACATCGATTATATTACCAATAAATTCATTGTCGAGTGTTTTATTGAGGTAGGTAGAGATTTCGGCATGATCACCTCTGAACATCACGCCATGTTCGCGACAACCTGTGATTTGGTCTGCGGTTTTCACACAACGGTAACATAGAATGCAGCGATTCATATGCAATTGTATATTAGGTCCTAAATCTTCTGGAGCAAAAGTTCTACGTTCGAAATCGTAGCGCGTTGCTTCTTCTCCGTGTTCGTAACTTAAATCTTGTAATTTACATTCCCCTGCCTGATCACAAACTGGGCAATCGAGTGGATGATTGATCAATAGAAATTCAACCACTCCTTTTCGAGCTTCTACTGCTCGCTCAGAAGTTTTATTTCCTACTACCATCCCGTCCATAACTGTTGTTCTACAAGAGGCAACTAATTTGGGCATTGGTCGTGGGTCAGCATCACTTCCTTTGGTAACTTCGACCATGCACGTTCTACAATTTCCACCGGTATTTTCTAGTTTGCCATAATAGCACATAGCAGGTGGTGCAACTTCTTTTCCTATGCTACGAGCGGCTTGTAGAATTGTTGTTCCTGCTGGTACTTGGGTGGTATGTCCATCAATTGTAACGGTAAGCAATTGTTGTTTATTTTCTTCTGCCATATAAATCTAGTTTGCAGTTTCTACTTTTGGTTCGATTGGATCAGCATAATGTGCTAAGCCATAATTGCGAGTTAAGCATTCTTCTGGATGATTGATATGCCACTCGAATTCATCACGGAAATGCCGAATTGCTGAGGCAACAGGCCAAGCAGCTGCATCTCCTAATGGGCAAATGGTATTACCTTCTATTTTTCGCTGTATATCCCAAAGCAATTCTATATCACTTATTTTTCCTTTTCCTTCATCGATACGTTTCAGAAGTTTTTCCATCCAGCCAGTTCCTTCTCTGCATGGCGAGCATTGTCCGCACGACTCATGACGATAGAATCGGGCTAGGGTGTAGGTGTGGTAGACAATGTCTTGGTCTTCATCTAATACGATAAAACCACCAGACCCCATCATGGTACCCGACTGAAAACCGCCTTCGGCTAGACTTTCGTAATTCATATATCGCGGTTGTCCGTTGGTAGTTCTTAATAGTAAATTAGCAGGTAGAATTGGCACAGAACTTCCGCCAGGTATACAGGCTTTTAGGCGTTTTCCGTTGGCTATTCCACCGCAATACTCATCAGAATAAATAAATTCTTCTACTGTGATGGTCATGTCTATTTCATACACGCCAGGTTTATTTATATTACCGCAAGCAGAGATCAACTTTGTTCCAGTAGAACGTCCTACACCAATTTTCGAGTAAGCATCGCCTCCGATTTCAATAATCGGAACTACACTTGCGATTGTTTCCACATTGTTTACTACTGTTGGTCTGCCCCAAAGACCTTTTACTGCTGGGAAAGGGGGTTTTATACGAGGGTTTCCACGTTTACCTTCTAATGATTCTAGCAAGGCGGTTTCTTCGCCACAGATATAAGCTCCAGCTCCACGCTGTACGTAAACTTCAAGGTCGAATCCAGTTCCCTGAATATTTTTCCCTAACCATCCGGCTGCTTTTGCTTCGTCAATGGCTTGTTCTAGAATTTCTGCAATCCACGCATATTCACCGCGGATATAGATAAAAGAAGTGTTCGATCCTAAACAAAAAGAAGAGATCAAAATACCTTCAATCAAAAGGTGAGGTATATACTCCATTAGGTAACGATCCTTGAAAGTTCCTGGTTCCGACTCGTCTGCATTAACTACTAAGTGACGTGGAACTCCTTCTGGTTTTGCTAAGAAACTCCATTTCATTCCGGTCGGGAAACCTGCTCCACCACGGCCGCGTAAACCAGACGTTTTTACTTCTTCGAGGATTTCTTCTTCTTTCATTTTGAAAGCTTTTTCGGCATTAGAGTATCCTCCGTTTTCGCGGTACACTTGGTAGTGTCTTATCCCAGGAACATCAATATTTTTTAACAATAGTTTTTGTCCCATTAGGCTAGTTTTTTCAGTTCTTCTATTAATTCATCTACTTTTTCTGTGGTAAGAAATTCGCGATAAGTTTTCCCGAGTTGCATCATGGGTGCGTATCCACAGGCTCCTAAACACTCCACAGTTTGTAGGGTAAAAAGTCCGTCTTCGGTTGTTCCTCCGATGTCGATATTGAGTTTGTTTTTGATATGTTGGATGATGTGATCAGCGCCTTTTATCATACATGGTCCTGTCTGACAAACTTGTAAAACATACTTACCAACTGGGTTGAGTTGAAACATCGTATAAAACGATGCAACTTCATAAACTTCTACTGGTAAAAGGTCTAAAACTTTGGCAACATAGTCTAGATGCGGAACGTCTAACCATCCACCAAACTCTTCTTGTGCAATGTGCAACACAGGAATTAATGCACTTTTTTGCTTACCCTCTGGATATCGTGCAACAATTTGATTTATTCTTTGTTGGGTTGCTTCTGAAAATTGAATTTCCATTTCTTTTTTTTAAACTTAAATGTTAAGCATCTAATTCTCCAGCTATCAAATTCAGACTACTCATTGTGATAATTGCATCTGATAACATTGATCCGACAATAAGTTCTGGATATGCTTGATAGTATATGAAACATGGTCTGCGGAAATGCAAACGGTAGGGTGAGCGTCCACCATCAGAAATTAGGTAATAACCCAATTCTCCGTTTGCTCCTTCTATCGAGTTGTAGATTTCCCCTTCGGGTATTTCTAATTCTCCCATGATAATTTTAAAGTGATAAATGAGCGCCTCCATTTTAGTATAGACGTCTTTTTTTAATGGCAAATAGAAGTCAGGAGCGTCGGCATGGTAAAGGGTCGCTTCTTCGCCCTCGAGGGCATCGATTTTTTCGAGTGCTTGTCGAATGATACTTAAACTTTGCCACATTTCTTGTGTTCTCACTTGGAAACGATCATAACAGTCTCCGGTAGTTCCTACAGGAATATCAAAGGTAAATTCTTCGTATCGTGAATAAGGTTTTGCTACACGTATGTCATAATCTACCCCAGCCGCACGTAGATTAGGACCTGTAAAACCATAACTGAGGGCACGTTCTGCCGAGATTCCACCAATTCCTTGCGTGCGGTCCATAAAAATACGGTTACGAACAAAAAGATTTTCGAACTCCGCTAATACATCTGGAAATTCTTTTACAAATCGGTGGATTTTCGACCAGGCATCCGGTGTGAAATCTCGTTCGAATCCTCCTATCCTACCAATGTTAGTTGTGAGTCGTGATCCGCAAATCTCTTCATAAATTTCGTATATTAACTCACGGTAACGCATCATGTACAAGAAGCCGGTAAATGCTCCTGTATCAACTCCCATAATCGAGTTACAAACGATATGGTCTGCAATTCTGGCTAGCTCCATGATTATAATACGCAAGTAAGACGTTCTTTTTGGTACTTCAATTCCCATAAATTTCTCAACCGTCATATGCCATCCTAAGTTGTTGAGTGGAGCAGAACAATAGTTCAAACGGTCTGTGAGAGGGGTAATTTGATACAACGGACGTCGTTCTGCAATTTTTTCGAAAGCACGGTGAATATAGCCTACAGTAGGTATTGCAGATTTTACAATTTCACCATCCATCTCTAGAATATTCTGGAAAACACCATGGGTTGCAGGGTGTGTTGGACCCAAATTCAGCGTAACGGTTTTTTTCTCGAGCGATCCTTCTGGCAAGTTGATGTTTTGATGTTTTTTAGTTTTTGTTTTTCCCATAACTTAACCTTTAATATTCATTGAACCGTAATTGAAATTATTTCCACGACCAAACATTTCATCATCTTTGTCTTTTCTGGTTTGATCTTCTAATGGAAATTCTTTGCGTAACGGGAAATAATCCATCTCTTCTACATTCATGATACGGATAAGATTTGGATGTCCGATGAAGTTAACACCAAAAAAATCATAACATTCGCGCTCTAACCAATTGGCTGCTTCGAATAGTTTGGTCGCCGTAAATATATCGGGTTGTTTGATGTCGATAGCAAAATTCAATCGGATAGATTGGTTGGTATACATATTGTACATGAGGTAGGTAACCTCTATTTCACCTCCTTTATGCTTAGGGTAGTGAACTGCTGTAAGATCGGTAAGAAATCGGAAAGCCAATTCTTCATGATCATACAAAAATTGCATCAATTTGAGGTTGATGTTTTTATCAGCATAGACTTTCAGAACACCAAAATGTTCTTGGAATCCGTATATTTTATCTTCGAACTTCTGAGTAAGTAGTTGCTGTATCTTTGTGTTCTCCATGACTCGTTTTCTATTGTATTCCGTAACTTGATAACAATGCTTGGTATTCCTCGCTACTTCTTCTACGAACACTTTCGGTTTCTATTAGCTCTTGAATACGCATTACTCCTTCTATAATTCCCTCTGGTCTTGGCGGGCATCCAGGGACGTATACGTCTACCGGTATAACTTCGTCGATTCCTTGTAATACAGAATAGGTGTCGAAAATTCCTCCAGAACTAGCACAGGCTCCTACAGCGATTACCCAGCGAGGTTCTGCCATTTGGATATAGACTTGCTTGAGGACAGGGGCCATTTTTTTAGAGATTGTCCCCATCACCATTAATAAATCACACTGGCGTGGAGTGAAGGCTAGTCTCTCCGATCCAAAACGAGCCAAATCATACTTAGAACCCATGGTTGCCATGAATTCTATCCCACAACAAGAAGTGGCGAACGGAAGAGGCCAAATCGAATTTTTTCTAGCCAAACCAACTACTTTAGAAAGTTGCATTGCCATAAACCCTTCACCTTGATAACCTTCTGGTAGCTCATCGATTACCTTTACATTGGTGTTGTGGGTAACGGGTCTTTTATTATGAATCATTTTTGATAGAATATTTAATGTTATTGCTAAAGCTGCTTATCTATTTTATTTCTCCCATCGGAAAGCACCTTTTTTTCGGGCATACATATACATCACTAGAAATAAACCTATAAATGTGACTACTGCTGCAAATCCTTCCCATCCTAGGGCCTTGAAATTGGCCGCATACGGATAGAAGAAAATAACTTCTACATCGAACAACACAAATAAGATTGCTACCAAGAAATATTTAATAGCAAAAGGTTGTCGTGCATTCCCAACTTTTTCTATTCCCGACTCGAAGTTTTCTAATTTTTCGTCTGTTTTTCTTGATGGTCCCAAAAAATGAGTCGCAACAATTGTAAAACCTACAAAACCGGCAGCCACCAAAAACAAAATCAAAATGGGAATATAACTATAAGAAGTTTCCATAATTTCTTAAATTTTACACGTGCTAATTTTTCAACATGTAAAAATAGAAAATAATTACTTTTCTGCCTAATACTTCTATTTCAGAAGGATGACAAAATCAGTTTTCAAACAGTATCTTTTTCGGTGGCATTTGATCTTGCTTGTGACAATAAAAAATGATTTTGTTTTAAAGTTTAAATGTTAAATAGTTTAACAATTATTAAATATTCGTTAGTTTTATTGTTGATTTAGCATTTTTTCGAAGTGTTTTAGTGCATTACTTACATTTTTTACGTGATCAATCTTCAAAAGTAAACCTGGTAATTCAGACGAATTTTTTGCAGGTTTTTCTCTGAAGTTAACATTTTGAGGGTAAGATTGAACATAATTTAAAATCAGTCTAAATTTCTCTGATTGGAAATAGTTGCTGTTTGGTTTATTGACAAAATATGCAGTAAGTTTCCCATTTTTCAATACTATACGTTCCATGCCTAGTTCTTTACCCTTCCATTTGAGTTTAATCGACTGGAGTAAATTCTCAACTGGCGAGGGTATTGGGCCAAAACGGTCGATGAGGTTATTTTCGAATTTCGATAGCTCTTCAGCTGTCTCTATCGATGCTAGTTCGTTATATAATGCCAAACGTTCTTCTACATTGTTTACATATTCATCCGGAATCAGAATCTCTAAGTCGGTGTCGACTTGTACATCCTTAACGTATTCTATAAAGTTGGATGTCTTTTCGTGTTCGAATAGTTCTTTGAAGTCACTTTCTTTTAGCTCTTCAATTGCTTCATTAAGTATTTTCTGGTATGTTTCGAATCCGATTTCCATCATAAAACCAGTTTGTTCGGCACCCAAAAGGTTTCCAGCGCCACGAATTTCTAAGTCTTTCATAGCAATGTTGAACCCAGACCCTAAATCAGAAAATTGTTCTATAGCTTGTAAGCGTTTTCTTGCTTCATTGGTCAAGACAGAAACAGGAGGGGCAATCAAATAACAAAAAGCTTTTCGGTTGCTTCGGCCTACACGTCCACGCATCTGGTGCAGGTCGGCTAAGCCAAAGTTTTGTGCATCGTTTATTAGGATAGTATTCGCGTTTGGTACATCTAAACCAGACTCGATGATGGTGGTAGAGATAAGCACATCGTATTGTCCGTCAATAAAATCGAGCATGATGGCTTCGAGTTGCTTCCCGTCCATTTGCCCATGCCCTGTTGCAATACGGGCATCAGGAACTAAACGTTGGACCATCCCGGCAATTTCTTTAAGAGTTTGTACTCGATTATGAATGAAAAAAACTTGACCGCCGCGTTGCATTTCATACAAAATCGCATCGCGAATTGCTTCCTCATTGAATTCTATTAAGTTGGTTTCAACTGGTTGTCTGTTCGGTGGTGGAGTTTTGATAACTGACAGGTCACGGGCAGCCATAAGCGAGAATTGTAAAGTGCGCGGAATTGGGGTGGCTGTTAGAGTTAAGGTGTCGATGTTTGCTCGTAAGGTTTTTAATTTATCCTTTACACTTACCCCAAATTTGTGTTCTTCATCAATAATCAAAAGTCCCAAATCTTTGAATTTCACTTTAGGATTAACCAATTGGTGTGTCCCGATAATGATGTCGACTTTCCCAGCTTCTAAATCTGCAAGAATTGCATTTTTCTTTTTGGTTGTCGTAAAACGATTGAGGTATTCTATTTGCACGGGAAACTCTTTTAGTCGATCTGTAAACGTCTTGAAATGTTGAAATGCTAATATTGTTGTAGGTACCAAAACAGCAACCTGTTTTCCATCTACCGCAGCTTTGAAAGCTGCTCTTATAGCGACTTCTGTCTTTCCGAAACCTACATCGCCGCATACCAAACGATCCATGGGACGCTCAGACTCCATGTCGTTTTTCACATCCAATGTTGCTTTTTCTTGGTCGGGTGTGTCTTCGTAAATGAATGATGCTTCTAGTTCATTTTGTAAATAGGTGTCTGGTGAGAAAGCAAATCCTTTTTGGGTGCGTCTTTTGGCGTATAGTTTTATCAAATCAAAAGCAATTTCCTTTACTTTTGTTTTGGTTTTGTTTTTAAGGTTTCTCCAAGCTGGGGAACCCAATTTGCTGATTTTGGGTTCGACACCATCTTTTCCTCTAAATTTAGAAATCTTGTGCAAAGAGTGGATATTGACATATAAAATATCATTGTTTTGGTAGAATAGCTTGATGCTTTCTTGATGTACGCCGTTGTTTTCTATCCTAACTAATCCTGCAAATTTCCCGATACCATAGTCGATATGCGTCACATAATCACCTACCTGAAGAGAGTTGATTTCTTTTAGAGTAATCGCTTCTTTTTTCGAAAACGAATTTCTTAGGTTGAATTTATGATAACGCTCGAAAATTTGATGATCTGTATAGCAAGTAATTTTCAGTTCTTCATCGATAAAACCTTGATGCAAAGAACCGATTACAGGAATATAACTCACTTCTTTTCCTACATCTTCAAAAATTTCTGCAAATCGTTTCACCTGTGTTTCATTAAAACAAACCAGTGCGTTCTTGTAACCTTGCTGGGTGTGGTAGTTGAGATCATCGATCAGAAAATCGAATTGTTTGTTGAAGGAAGGTTGTGGTTTGTAGGGAGATTCTAGAGTATGATTTATTGATAAATGGGGAGTTGATGACATCTCGAAAACGGTAAATAGTTCGAGTTTCTCCTGAAACTGTACCGAACTAAAAAATAAATCGGCCGGAGCCAATCGAGATATTTCACTAGATAGATTTGCAAAGGCATTTTCTGCTAAAGAGTAATTATTTTCTAACTTCGATGTGATAACTCCCAAATTTTTGGCGATAATCATGGTGTCTTTGTGGAGATATTCTAAAAAACTTATTCGTTTTTCATCGAATTGTTTATCTTCTAAATTTGGAATGATTTTGATTTCTTTGGTTGTCGAAATCGAGAGTTGTGTGCTGGTATCAAAAGAACGAATCGTTTCCACTTCATCGCCAAACATAGAAATTCTATAAGGGTGTTCGTCTGCAAAAGAAAAAATATCGATAATTCCACCGCGAATAGAGAATTCTCCTGGTTCGTTAACAAAATCTACTTGCCGAAAGTTGTACGAAAACAACATATCTCGGATAAAATCCAAGCCTAGTTCGGTGCCTACTTTTATTTTTAAGGTATTTGTAGAAAGTGCTTTTTTGGTAATAACTTTCTCGGTGAGTGCATCGGCATAAGCAACAATAATTTTTGGTGAGCTGTGTGAAGTTAATTGATTGAGAACTTCTGTACGGATCACTACATTTGCATTGTTGGTTTCTTCTAAATGGTATGGAGTTCGGTAAGCACTTGGGTAGAAGAGTACTTGCTCCTGGTTGAGTAGTGCTTCGAGGTCATTTAGCCAATAGGCGGCTTCTTCTTTGTCATCGGTCACCATCAAAATAGAACGATTGGTTTGCAAATACAGTTGTGCAATTGCAAAACTCAACGCCGAACCTAAAAATCCTTTGATATGGATTTTCTGTTTTTCTTCTTTTTGGCTATAAGCCACTAAATCCTTTACAAAACCTGAGGTTTGGTAAAGGTTCATAAGGTTATCTAAAGTCTTTTGTTCCAAAACAGGGCAAAGATAATAATTTTGATAAAAATGATTTTTAAGCTATAAGAGCAGAATAATGAGGAAAAAAAATCACCAAAGAAAGCTTTGGTGATCGAATAAAATGAAAAATTTACTTTCGTCTCCCCTTATTATCGAAGACTGTCAGCTGTTTGTATGCTTATACTGTCCATAGGTGTAGAAACTGTGTGTAAATCACGAGAATAACCTACAATTTTGGGTAATTTATTTATCGACTTTACTTGGAAAATTTCTTTGCCCTCTGCAGACGAATATTCTACATTATAGGTCGCAATATACGTTAAGTCTTTGCCCGTGCCTTCTTCTGTTACGTTGTCGAGGTTATATAATTTTACTTCACCAAATTCTGACTGCGTTGCATGAAATTCTTTGTCATCAAAATTATGTACATATTTTGCTAAAGAGTCTTGTAAGTTCATGGTACGATAACGGTAAGCGTGTTGTACTGCAGATTCTACTTTGTATTGTGGTAATTTTCCCGCTTCTGTACATGACAAAAACGATAGGCCTGTTGTGCAAACAATTAATAGATGTGAAATTTTCATAAGACAACCATTTTTTTAGACTTTAATACTACTAATATACAAAAAAAATTTAATATTGTTAAAGATATTATAATATTTTTGTCGATTTTATGTGTAGGTTTTTCTCTTAATAGCCTGAAAATTTATACCAAAAATTGTAAATAAAAACCTTCATGGTTACGCACATTTAATACGCGATTGTCATCAAAAATTAAATACTGACCTTTTATGCCGAGCAATTTTCCTTCAAAACTAGGTTCTTTGCTAAGATTGATTACTTTTATTTTGGTAGGATATTCTGTAACGGGATAATTGAAAAAGTAAATCTCTTGATCGTCAACTAGAAATCGTTGTTGCTCTTCACTTATAAATTCACGAACATTTTGCAAAATCTTGTGTAAGTCTACATCAACTTGTATGTTTTTCAACATGCGCTGATAGTTTGTTTTATCGGTTAAATGTTCTTTAAGCGCAACTTCTATCATTCCTGCTTGATAGCGATTATCTGTCCGTGCAATAATCATAGCTTCAGTAGCACCTTGGTCTATCCAACGGGTCGGGAGTTGGGTAGCACGAGTCACACCAACTTTTGCACCAGAAGTGTTTGATAAGTAAACAACATGAGGTTGGAGTTCGAAGGTTTGCTCCCACTTCAGATCTCGTTTTTCAATACCTAAATGAGCGGTAGAAAGTTCTGGTCTTATGATGCTTTCATTGGTTTGTGGAAGCGTAAAAAAACAATTTCTACAATAACCCATTCGATAGATTTCTATATCTTGCTGGCAACCTAAACATTCGTAATGATCGAATGAAATTTGGATTGTACGGTTAATCAACTGATTCATCGATAAAAAATCTTCGGAAAAATTTAGGTAATATTGGATTGGATCCCCATTCTCAGAAATCATTTTACGGATTTGACCTTGGAACACCATAGTTGCGTTTTCTTTTTTTTAAATTTGTGCTAAATCTACAAAAAAATACACGAATGAGAATTGTGAATAAAGTAATGGAGATTATGATGCGTAGCCGGTTGAAAGCAATCGAACAAAGCATCAAACAACCTTTTATTACTCAACTCAATGTGCTTTTATCCAATATAGAAACTGCTAAAAATACAATTTATGGAAAAGAGTTTGGGTTTGATGAGATAAAGAATATAGAACAGTTTCAGCAACGAGTGCCATTGGTAACTTACGAAGATTTCGAGCCCTATATCGAACTGGCAAGAAAAGGAGAAAAAGACGTAACATGGCAAGGCAAAATTCGCTGGTTTGCGAAATCATCTGGCACTACGAATGCAAAAAGCAAATTTATACCAATTAGTAAAGAATCTTTAGAAGATTGCCATTATTCGGCTGGTAAATCTATGTTTGCACTTTATCTTAATGCCTACCCAGAAACAGAAATCTTTTTGCATAAAAATCTAAGAATCGGAGGGAGTAGTGAATTATACCGGCATTATCAAACACAATTTGGTGATTTATCGGCAATTTTAATTGAAAATCTTCCATTTTATGCAGAACTGAAAAATATTCCCAATAAAGAAATTTCGTTGATGGCCGATTGGAATCTGAAAATGGATGCCATTATCCAAGCTACAAAAAATGAGGATGTTGGCTCGCTAACCGGTGTACCTTCTTGGATGTTGGTCGTACTTAATAAAATGTTGACCGATACCAATTCTACCTATATCGATGAATTGTGGCCCAATATCGAAGTCTTTTTTCATGGTGGGGTAAGTTTCAAACCGTACGAAGAAAACTACCGAAATATCACAAAAAAACAACTTAATTTCTTTGAGATTTACAATGCTTCTGAAGGTTTTTTTGCCATCCAAGATCAATTAGACAAAAAAGAATTGTTGCTTCTGTTGGATAATGGAATTTTTTATGAATTCATAGAAATGGAAAATTTCGGTCAAGAAAATCCGAAATGTCTCACAATCGATCAAGTAGAAATCGGGAAAAACTATGCTTTGGTCATTTCAACCAACGGTGGTTTGTGGCGCTATATCATCGGCGACACTGTACGTTTTACCTCGACTTCACCACATAGAATCGTAATTACAGGGCGTACAAAACATCATATCAATGTCTTTGGTGAAGAATTGATGATCGAGAATGCAGAAGAAGCACTAAAGCTCGCATGCGAGAAAACCAATGCAATGGTAGCAGAATATTCGGCAGCACCTGTCTATATGGTAGGAAAAGAAAAAGGAGCACATGAGTGGGTGATCGAGTTTTCGAGGGATCCTACCGATCTCGAAACGTTTATTGATGAGCTCGATAGAGGATTGCAGTCCGTCAACTCTGATTATGAAGCCAAACGCTATAATAATATGACGCTCAACCGACCACTTATTCACAAGGCAAGAAAAGGTTTGTTTATCGATTGGATGAAAAGGAGAGGTAAATTAGGAGGGCAAAATAAAATACCGAGATTGTCGAATACTAGAGAATATATAGAACCATTGATAGCACTCAATCAATCACAAGAAAAATAATCGACAATGCTTATAAAGCTTTCTTCTAAAAATACATAAAAACGCAACATGGAAAAGATAATTTTAGGGATAGATCCCGGAACAACAGTGATGGGATTCGGAGTGATTGCGATAGAAAATAAACAATTAAAACTCATTACATTAGATGAATTGCTCTTGCATAAACTGCCAAATCACGAAATGAAATTGAAGCGTATTTTCGAGAAAACATTAGCGATTATCGATCAGTATCATCCCGATGAATTGGCAATAGAAGCCCCCTTTTTTGGAAAGAATGTACAATCGATGCTGAAGCTAGGGAGAGCACAAGGTGTAGCCATGGCAGCAGGCTTGTATCGAGAGATTCCAATTACAGAATACTCGCCCAAAAAAATAAAAATGGCGATTACTGGTAACGGAAATGCATCGAAGGAAATGGTTGCAGGAATGCTAAAAAATCTTTTGGGCTTGAAAGAAATTCCGAAAAGATTAGATGCAACAGATGGTTTGGCAGCAGCAGTATGTCATTACTTTAATATGAATGTAGTTGGTGGAACGCAGAAAAGTTATTCGGGTTGGGGAGCTTTCCTGAAAGATAATCCAGGGCGTATAGGGTAATATTATGCTCAGAAAATAGGTTTCTACCGTAAAAGTAAGGTCTACACATAAAAAAAGTTCTTGGAAGATTCCTTCCAAGAACTTTTTTTATGGTAGTTGAGTTGATTTTCGGGGGACAGATATTAAATCAAATTTTTATTGTTTACGAAAATAGGTTCCATTAATTTCAACATCTTTTTTCGTGAAGAAAACGTCTCGAAAGTTTTGATATGACGATCGTTGTGTGTATCCGATCCGCAGTAATCAATCATGTTTTCGGTTAGTAACTTTACCGCAGTTTCGTGCACGTTTATACCATAATAATTGGTAAGCGAAAGCAGGTTAATCTGGAATTCGCAGCCAGCATCTTTTAATTTGTGATATTCGCAAAAGTTATTATGAAAAGCTCTATACCGTTCGGGATGTGCTAAAATAGGTCGATATCCAGCAACTTGTAGTTCAGCCAGGGTTTCGTAAAGATGTATCGGCGGCGCCATGTAAGACATTTCTACCAAGACCTTGTTGTCTTTGATTGTCAATAAATCTTTGTTCGGGATAAGAACATTTTTGAAGTGTTCATCCAGCATATATTCAGCGGCTACACGAATTGTGATGTTTTGTAACTCTGGAATCGTTTTTATTTCTTTTAGAAACTCTTTTTCTTTCGCCAAAATAGTCTCGGTAGAATTTTCCCACACACCTTGTATTACGTGAGGAGTAAAAACAAAATGTTCTATTCCTAAAGCTTTCATATTGATAAGCATTTCTATCGATTCTTCAATAGAGTTAGAACCATCATCAATCCCTGGAAGAAGATGAGAGTGTATATCTATAAATTGAGCAGGAAATCGAAAGGGATTCTTTTCTTCTTTCTTTTTCGAACTTCTGAAAAGTGATATCATTAATGTTCTTTTTTAGATATTTTTAGTCGTTACTGTAATGGTTTGGTTGCTAAAAGCGTTTTAGTGGTTTTTTCTTGTATTTTCAAAAAACATACCAAATAAATTTTTATAAGCTCTATTACCTAAAATCCTATTAAAAATCATTACCCTACAAAAAGGAAATATCCTGTGAGAACAATTCAGTTTTAATAAAAAATCCTCATATTTGTTAGCAAATTATCCAAATCATGAAACGTTTTTATATCCTTTTCGGTTTGTTGGTACTGAGTGTTACCGCTTGTAAAGATGATGCATCGGTCAATAATCCATTAATCACGCAACAAGTTTCTGCTATAGAAGAAAAACATTATAAAATAGGAGATTCACTAGAGATTACATTAGAAGGATTGACTAATATTACTGAGGTGAAGGTAGAAATAGACGGAAAAGATTTTCCTAATCCGGGTAAAATAACCTTAGAAAATGTAGGTTTAGGTCAACATAATGTGAATGTAAAGTTTTTTAATGGTTCGGAGTTAACAGCTACACGCGAATTTAATATCCTAGTTTTCGCAGATCATCCGGCGCAAGAATGGCAATACAATTTAGTGAATACGTATCCACACAACCCTGCTGATTTTACACAAGGGTTTTATTATAAAGATGGCTTTATTTTCGAAGGAACCGGCCTTACCGGACAATCGAGATTAGTGAAATATCGGTTGGGGAGTACAACTGAAGAATTAACGGGAGAAGTAGAGAAAACCTCTTTTGGAGAAGGAATTACTGAATTAAATGGTGTGATATATCAACTTACTTGGCAAAATCGATTGATATATGAATATGATCAGAATTTCGAGCTAATAAGAAAAATTACGATGCCAGGTGAAATTAGAGAAGGCTGGGGGATAACCACCATGGGGCAAGAATTGGTCATTACCGATGGATCACAAAAGATCCATTTCTTTGATAAAGATTTTAATTATAAAAGAACAATACAAGCAGTAGATGATAAACAAGCCTATAGTAATCTCAATGAATTAGAATACCATAACGGTTTGTTGTATATCAACATTTACCAACAAAATATTATTGTAGCGGTTGATCCTGCTAGTGGAGCTGTAGTTGGTAAAATGAATTTAGAAGCTTTTAAAGCTGAGCAAGCAGCAGATGCAGATGTTCTGAATGGTATCGCCTTCAAAGGAGAAAATATGTTGGTTACTGGTAAACTCTGGAACAAAATCTACGAAGTGAGCATCAAAAGATAAAAGTTTTAATCGTATCCATGAAAAAAAAAGTGGCTTTTGCCACTTTTTTTATTTCTTTTTGTACAAAGGAACCGTACTGCATGCCTCACCAAACATCAATGATTTTGCAATCGGCTGCAATCGATTAATCAACTCTATGTAAGCGTTCTCTGGAACAGGCTTGTGGCTACATCCTTTGATGATAATTCGCTGATCTACATAAGGTTCTATGTCTAGGTTTTCTATTATATCATGATAGAGAATCAAATCCATCTCATGGAAATCTCCAAAAACTACTTTTTTTGCAATCGGTTGCAAATAGGTTGTAATCAGCATATAAGCCCAAGACGGAACGATGGCGTCTACCGTACAATTTATTGCGACCAAGCAATTTTCATACTGCGTCCAATCATGGTTTTTTAGATTTTCTCTAAAATCTTTTTCTTTTAAGATAAGCTCTTCAAATAGCCAATCTTTTAAATCAAAAAGCACGCGTTTATCGGTAGGATACCATTCTTCTAAATCGATATTTACCAATCCGCTTTTTGCTACTTTATTGACAATTTCATCCATACAAAAAAAATATCTTACACAAATTTACGCATAAATTGACAAAATTGCCCCGAAGGTTATTGTATCTTTGTTTGTCTAAAAAAAATACGAGTGAAATATTATCTTATTTCGGGAGAAGCGTCTGGCGATTTACATGGTTCTAATTTGATGAAAGCACTGAAAACCTTAGACTCAGAAGCCGAATTTCGGTTTTGGGGAGGTGACTTGATGAAAGAAGTTGGCGGTACTTGTGTAAAACACTACAAAGAACTTGCTTTTATGGGGTTTGTTGAGGTGATTATGAATTTGCGTACAATTCTAAGGAATATAGAATTCGCCAAAAAAGATATTGAAGAATATAAACCAGATGCAGTGATTTTGATAGATTATCCAGGTTTTAATCTTCGGGTAGCCAAATTCATCAAACAGCTAGGAATTAAGGTATACTATTATATTTCTCCGCAAATTTGGGCTTGGAAAACAGGACGGGTTCATCAGATAAAAAAAGTAGTTGATCGGATGTTTGTCATCCTACCGTTTGAAAAAGATTTCTACCGAAAATATGAAATGGAAGTAGATTTTGTTGGACATCCATTATTGGATGCATTAGAAACCAGAGAATTTTTGTCTAAAGACAATTTTCTGCAAAAATATCAGCTAGACAATCGGACAATTATTGCACTTTTACCTGGTAGTCGCAATCAAGAAATTAAAGTCAAATTACCGATTATGCTTTCGGTGATGTCCGACTTCCCAGACTATCAATTTGTGATTGCAGGTGCGCCTTCACAAACCATAGATTATTACAAGAGATTTATGCATCAATATAGTGTAAAGGTAATAAATAATGATACTTATAACCTGCTCAATAATTCAGTAGCTGCTCTAGTAACCTCGGGTACAGCAACCTTAGAAACCGCTTTACTCAATATCCCAGAAGTGGTTTGTTACAGAGGTAGTAGAATTTCTTACGAGATCGGGAAAAGATTGGTGAAGCATATTTCTTATATTTCGTTGGTGAATTTGATTATGGATAAAGAAGTGGTGAAGGAATTGATCCAGCAAGAGTTAACCCACCAAAATTTACGAACAGAACTGCAAAAAATACTCACCGAACCGTATCGCTCACAAGTTGTTGAGGATTACCGAAAATTACGCGAAAAACTTGGAGGAGAAGGTGCTTCTATGCGAACTGCCAAACATATTGTAGACGATTTGCGCGCGAAGGATTTTCGATAGAATGAGCTAAAAGTGCGTTGAAAAATTATTTTAATTTCATGGTAATTTCGCGGTTGCTATCATCAATCAAAATCTTTGCCTCTTCAAAGGTTGGCTCTCTGAAATAGGGTTTTGTATTACCAGAAAATGCATAGGGCTCTTTACGAATTCCGATCCAGGTTTTGTCTAAAACTTTGTTATGGTTAGTGTCTAAAAACACCTTGATGGCATAGTAATTATTCGGAAAATCTTTAATGCTCAACTGGTATTTTTCTTTATCTTCTACCCGAATATAAAACGATTTATAAGCATTTATTCCACGTGTATAATTTTCTACATTTCTATAAATATCAATCTTAAGGAAACCATCAACACCCTTCAGGTTTTCGATATTGAGGGTAAATTCTTTAGGTTGTGTTTGAGCAAAAACCAATGAACAGAATAGAAATGTAAAGAAACTAATTATTTTTTTCATTTTGATATATGTTTGAAAATTAGTAAATTAACAAGGGTAATCGTTACTGATATCTATATGAAAAATCATTTGTTTGCCTTTATTCTTTGTGCTTTTGCGTTGGGAATTGTAGCGCAAATGTATTTCTCATGGTCGAATAATGGTCTTTATTTTTTGCCGATTATCCTTTTCTGTATTCTAATTTTCGTGTACAAAAATACAGCAATTTTTATTAATACACTGCTAATATTCTTTTTCTCGTTTGGTATTGCCCTGAAATTTCATGCCGATAATCAACTGAAAATCATTGAGGAGCCGATAACAGAAACAGCCTATTTAGTGTCGGTTGAGCGAAGCTTCAAGTCGAGTGAAAAGTATAAAAAATATCAAGCAAAAATTATTTATCCAGATCATTTTTCATCATATCAGATCCTTGTTTATCTCCCGAAAGATACCATAAATTATCATCCGAATGACCAGCTCATTGTCTATGGAAAGCTTTTACCGTTACCCAAAAAACTTAATCCATATCAGTTTGATTATGGTGCTTTTTTAGCGAATAAAGGGATTTCGGCTCAGTTTTTCGCTAAATTTTCTACACTCAGAAAAGAAGGTAAAGGCTTTTATAATGCTGTTTCTAAATCGAAAATTCATTTGTTAGAACAACTTAAAAAACATCATTTTAGTACAGAAGCTATTGGGCTGATTGGCGCCATGTTGCTAGGGACTCACTCAGAGCTAGATCAAGAAATCTATCAATCGTACGTTAACACGGGCGTTGTTCATATTTTGGCAATTTCTGGCTTACATGTTATGATGCTTTTTGGTACGCTGATGTGGTTGACAAAAAGCTTCCTTCATTTATCTCACGGAAAAGCAATACGTATCCTTTTCTGTTTGTTGTTTATTTGGCTATATGCTTTTTACGTAGAATTGAGACCTCCTGTTTTTCGGGCTTCACTGATGATTACCCTTTTCTATTTTGCCACCCTGCTCAAGCGCAAACCGTATATCTTCCATACTTTGGCATTAAGTGCATTTGTCATCCTGATTGTTAGGCCAAACGACTTGTTCGATATTGGTTTTCGGCTAAGTTTTTCTGCTGTATTTTTTATTGTTTGGTTGAATGATATTACCATGAAATGGGTAAGAAGAGGGTCGTTTATCTCTCAAAGTTTCAAAGGATTATTAACGACAAGTACTGCAGCACAATTGGGTACCATGCCTTTTGCAAGCTTATATTTCAATCAATTTTCGTGGTTGTTTTTGTTTGGGAATATTGTTTTGATTCCTGCTGCTTATTTAATGATGATTCTTGGATTACTCAGTATTCTTTTGGTAGGTATAGATTTTGTACCCACTTTTATTGTCGAAGTGAATAATTTTTTTATCAACACGATTAATACTTATATTGGCTGGTTGGCAACCTGGGACAAGTTAGTTTGGCGAAATCTCTACATCAGCCCGTTCACTTCTTTTTTGTTAATCGTAGCCTTGGTGTGTTTGCGCTTTGTATTTGTGCAACAGTCGAAAATAGCACTCATTGTTCTGCTCATTGCTTTAACAGGAAATTTGTCGCATCGTTTGGTTGATATCTATCGAAAAGATAAAATAAATGAATTGATTGTTTATCAGCATTATCGAGAAAGTACAATTTCGGTGAAAAAAAGGAATAACTTGGTCGTTTTTAGTACAGCTTTTGCCGACAGTTCTCAGTGGAAAAAGTTTATTATAGAGCCCTATGCCAACCATCAACGTATCAAAAATATTTATTATTTAGATTGGGCAACAAATTTTCGGTTAGAGGATATTCAGAAAAATGATCAGGAAATAATTGTTGGAAGTTCTACATTGAGTTGGCAAAAATTAAACGATCTTGCAATTCACTCCGCCGACTATTATTTGATTAGAAATAACCAAGAAATGGGTGAGAATTTAGGGCAACTTACGAGCAAGAAGATAGTTGCAGATGGAAGCAACTTGGCGAATGTTTTGGATAATATAGAAGTAGAATTGATCAAAAATAAAAACGAGCCGATTTGGAATACGGCTCGTGATGGATATTTTAGACTGGGTTTTTGAGGCGATTAATAAAATCTGTTGGTTTCATATAGCCCATTAAAAAGTTTTGAGTTTGGCCTTCTTTGTTTACCACAACTATTCCTGGATAACTTACTCTGCCGTTGAGAAAGAAGAAAGCTAAACTGTTAACTCTCCCTTTTGGGATGTACGAATAGTTGTATCCTAAAAAGTTAATCTTCTCATCCGATTCCCCATTAAATTTCACGGGAATATAAGTCGAATTGATATAATCAACCGTTTCTGAATCGACAAAAGTTTCTGTATTCATTTTTTTACAGAAACCACACCAATCTGCATAGATGTAGAGTAAAATCGGTTTTTCTGGATTTTTTTTACTCAACTCGTTTGCTTCCTGGAAAGATTTCCAATTTATGCTTTGTGCTTGGCTAATGCTTCCCCATACCAAAAGGGCTAAAACTGCAATTGTTCTCATACTACATTGGTTTATTTGATGCCGTGCATCAATTTTTTTATTAATGGATTGAGAGCCATGACCAACAATCCAGCTACGATTGGCACCACTGTAAAGATAAGGAAGAATGTTGATAGAGAATATTCTTTGGTAATATTTTCGATTTGCCCTCCTAACAAAGCTGCTAATTTATTTCCGATTGCTACTGCTAGATACCACATTCCGAACATGAAAGCAATCATTCTTGGTGGTACTAATTTCGACACATACGATAATCCTACCGGAGACAAGCACAGTTCTCCCAAGGTGTGGAATAGGTAAGCTACGACAAGGAACATGAAACTAATTTTCACGCCTTCTGCAACTCCATTCGTACCGATATATAAGGTTCCAAATCCTAATGCCATGATAATTAATCCCATACCATATTTTACGGTTGCAGGTGGATTATATTTAGAATCCCAAATTTTCGAAACAAAAGATGCTAAAGTAATGATGAAAAAAGAATTCAGCGTACTGAAGAAAGAAACCGTAATTTCTGAAGTTTCTGATTGTAACTCACGGTTCAGCATCCAAATTGCTACACCCCAAATTCCTAAGAAACAAATTGCTAAAACGATATTAGAGAAAGGTATAACCGTCCATGTTTTGATTTTCAGTTGTACCAAAACATAGGTTATGATGATTAGTGGAATAATCGTTAGACAAATATTTACAATATCGAAAATAGTTTTTGTATTTCCTTCTAAAGAGCGATCGATATTGTCACGAGCAAAGATTACTAAAGAAGAAGCTCCTTGCTCGAAAGACATCCAAAAGAATACTACAAAAATAGCAAAGATAATTACGGCAATCATCCGATCTCTAACGATTTTGGTGTATTTTGCTAGACGTTTGATTACAACAAAAAAGAAAAGTACCAAGGCCAAAAGTGCCACTACATTTTGTCCGGCAACTTTACCTATCGACATAGCATGGAATAAGTCTATTCCGGCTATTTCTCGTAAAGGGTCACTAAAAGCATATCCTAAACCACATACTGTCATAATCGCAATCAGGATGATTTCTATGGTTGTAAAAGGGTTTGGTTTCTCGTCTTCCCCATATAGAGGAGTATTGTCTTTGTTTTCTTCTTTATTTTTAGAAGGTACTTCACCGATATGGCCAAAAAGAGGTTTTGCAAGCCAGAATTGTAACGTACCTAGGAGCATAAAGATTCCGGCTAATCCGAAGCCCCAGTGCCAGCCAACTTTTTCTGCCAAGTATCCGCACAGCATCATACCAAAAAACGCACCTGCATTTACACCCATGTAAAAAATGGTGTAGGCTCCGTCTTTTTTTTCTGGGAAATTTTTGTACATTTCTGATAAGATAGATGTCATATTGGGTTTGAAGAAACCTGTACCAATGACTAAACATGCAAGCCCGAGATAGAGAAAATTAATTCCTTCGAAAGCCATGAAAGCGTGTCCGAGTGTCATGATGATTGACCCTACGACTACTGCCCAACGATAACCAATATATTTATCGGCTATTATTCCACCAAAAATAGGGGTAATATAGAGCAACATAGCATAAGTACCATAAAGAGCTGTGGCACTTTCTATAGACCAGCCATGGCCAGGATTAGATCCTATAACAGCTGCAGTTAAAAATTGTATTAATAAAACACGCATTCCGTAAAAAGAGAAGCGTTCCCACATTTCCGTAAAGAAAAGGACAAATAAGCCTGAGGGATGACCAAGAACATTCGAGTCGAAAAAGTTCTGTTTTTTAGCAACATTCATTTTATTCGTTCTATTTTATTTTGAATGCTCGAAAATAGGAAGATTTTTTGTAAAAAAAATAACTCATATGAAAAACATGTGAGTTATTTGTCGAATATTAATAAATTCTGTTTATTTTTTAGTTGTTAATTGCCTATTTTTTTCGGCTGGTTTAATGACTAAGCGATCGTAGATAGTTAAAGATATTACCGAGAATAATCCTATCCCAAAAATAACCATCCAAATTTTATTGGGTTGATATGTCGTCCACAACATTTCGACTACTTGCCAATGATCCATACCTAGTTTTTGTTCTGCCAGGGTAAAATAATCGTTTTTAGAGAAAGGCAATTGTAAGTGACTTACATCGATACCTTTTTGCAAACCAAATTCGTTAACTTTTTGTCCGATAGAAATCCAATCCAAATTATTTTCCTTGATTCCGAAAGTATTTTCGAAGTCAGTAATAGACATATTGAGCGCTTTTGCTCCCGACTCTATATATTCTTCTTTACTCACGACATTGGGCATATCGATGTTGCGTTGTTTCATTTCTCGCTGTAGAAGAGAAAGTTTATCCGACCAAGCTTGGTAAAGATCTCCTGAGATAAATTTGGTAACAAAGTAGCTGGCTGCCACTGGGAGGAAATAGGTTCCTTGGTAAAGTCCTTCTTTTCCTTTTGGTGTAATCAAGGCAATGAAAGACGATAGCGTTGGGCTCGACATCATTTCACCGATTGCAAAAATCATTGTTCCTATAATTGTAAACCAAACATTGTGCGTGTAAAATGTTAGTCCAACACCAATAGAGGCTATAATTGCTCCACGAATCATAGCTTGTAAATGACTCATTTTGATAACCAAGAAAGAGATGCTTACTTGCAGCATGATAATCATAAACGAATCTATATTGGTAAACCATTCGGGTTTAACTTGTCCGTTCTCGGTAAAAGTGTTGGCTATACTAGGTAAATTGGCATTGATCCAATGGCTAATTACACTCGAATTTACCCAATCCTCGATAAAATTTGGCAATGTATTGAAGAGTTGATTGAACATTGTCCAGAAACCAATCATCAAGACTAAAAGAATGCTTAGTTTTTTATCTTTTAGGGCTAAGAAAATGTTCAAGACAGAATCTTTCAAAGCTTTCCCAATCGATTCTTTGGGTCTTTCAACTTTTGGTTCTTTATAAAAAAACAAAACTACTAAAAGATTGATTCCTATTACAATAGCTGCCTGTATAAAGATTAGCTTCCAGCCATAAGTTGTTCTTAGGTAGGATGACATAGACGGCCCAATAAAGCCCCCAATATTTACCATCATATAAAAAATCCCGAACCCCATAGTCCCGGTGACTTCGTTGGTGTTTCTAGCCACAATGGCCGAAGCTACAGGTTTGAAGAAAGCTGCTCCAACTGCTACCAATAAGAAAACCATATACACACTCCAGTATGAAGTAACTTCGCCAAGTAAATAATATCCGATAATCAAGATGATGTATGCAATAATTAGCGAGAGTTTGTAGCCAATTCTATCGGCAATAACTCCAAAAAACAGTGGAAGAAAGTAGAGAATTCCTACAATATTTCCCATGATGCTACCTTTTTGGATGTGATTAAATCCTAAAGCTCCATCGTCTGTTGATCCTACCAAGTATAAACCAAAAAGGGTGTAGATTCCGTACCAAGCCCAACGCTCCATAAGTTCCATGAAGCTTGCTGTCCAGAAGTTTTTATTGAAAGATCCTAAGGTTCCCCAAATAGTTTTTTTTTCTTCCATATTGTTTTGATGTTAATGTTGCCAAATTAAGTGATATTTTTCCGATTATACATAAAAGCCTCTACTAGGGAGGCTTTTATGAGAAGTGTTTTGATTAGTTAATCCCGTGCATCATGCGTTTTAGCATTGGGTTGAGTAATACCAATATCAAGGCGGTAATAGCTGGTACGATAGCAAAAATCATAAAGAAAAATGACATCGAATACTCAGCCGTAATTTTATCAATTGTCGATCCTAATAGTCCTGCGATGAAATTAGCGATAGCCGAAGCTCCGAACCAACATCCGAACAATAGACCAAGTAGTTTTTTGGGCGATAGTTTCGATACATACGATAATCCTACAGGTGATAAACACAATTCTCCAGAGGTGTGGAAGAAGTAGGCAACGATTAACCAAAGCATACTAACAGAAGCTGTTTTAGCTCCTTGCGGAATAGACATCGATCCGTAGGCTAAAATCGCAAAACCAAGTCCTACCAGTAGAAGTCCCAAGGCAAATTTTATTGGGCCAGAAGGATTCCAAACCTTTTCCCAGAACTTTCCAAAGCTTGATGCCAAGGTGATAATAAATAAAGAGTTTAGGATTTGGAACCACGATGCAGCAACTTCGGTTTGTTCAGCACCGAACTCTTTCCAGATTTTCCATAAACCTAGTGCCCAAATTATGGCGAAAGAAATACCTGTAAATATAATGGTTAGTGGGTATTCTTTGTAAATTTTCTTAGCTAATGCACTCAATACAACGGTTACTATAGCAATCGGTAAGATGGTGAGAATTGCATCGACCCATTTGAAGGTGGTTGCAGCATGTCCATCGAGTACGCGTTGTGTGTAATCTTTGGCGAAGATAGACATAGAACCTCCGGCTTGCTCAAATGCAAGGAAGAAAACGATACTTGCCAACATGAGTACTACGATTACAATTAATCGATCACGTACAACATTTGCTGGTGTAGGGATTTCTACTTCTTCTTCATGATTAGCTACTTTTTGTTCCTGGAATTTTTTTACTTCGGCAGGTGATTCGCCGGTGATTCCGAATATTTTTTGGCCAAAGTAGAATTGCATCATACCAAAAAACATAAAAACACCTGCTAAACCAAATCCGTAATGCCATCCAACTTTTTCACCGATATACCCACAAAGCATCATTCCGATGAAAGCTCCGGCGTTGATTCCCATGTAGAATATAGTGTAACCGGCATCTTTTTTCGGGCTATTGTCTGGGTATAAGTTCCCGACCATAGATGAAATATTTGGCTTGAATAGCCCGTTACCTAAAATCATCAATGCTAAACCGATATAGAAAAAGGTGTTGGCTACGCCTTCGAGGGCCATCGAAGCATGCCCTAGGGTCATAATCAGTGCACCAAGTAAGATAGCTTTTTTAGCACCGGTTAATCGGTCTGCAATCATACCACCAATCAATGGGGTAAGATAAACAAGACCTGTGTACCAGCCGTAGAGATGCATTGCGTCTTCACGCATCCACTCCCATCCACCTTCTGCAATAGTGCTAATGAGAAAAAGGGTGAGTAAAGCCCGCATCCCGTAATAACTAAATCGCTCCCACATTTCGGTGAAGAACAATACAAATAAACCTGCTGGGTGACCATTGACCATTTTTTCGTCCATTCCCAATTTGTGTAGATGGCTAATTAAATTCTTATCCTCATTCATTATATTAAATTTATATTATTGATTTTTATTTTTTGTTTCGAAAACTATTGTGGATTAATGGGTTAAAGCTTTTTTCTGGGTGAGAATTAGTTTTTATGCAATGAGCTTATAAGTTTTCGAGGATATAGTTGGTCATCATATCGTATAGTTGTATACGCGTTTTTCCACCATAAATTCCGTGGTTTTTATCGGTATAAATATGCATACTAAACTGTTTGTTGGCTTGAGTCAATGCTTCTGCTAGTTCGTATGTATTTTGTACATGAACATTGTCGTCGGCCGTTCCATGCACCAAAAGCAAGTTTCCTTTCAAGAATTTATCCACATGATTTATTGGCGAGTTATCATCATAACCACTGGTGTTTTCTTGTGGAGTTCTCATAAATCGTTCTGTATACACTGTGTCGTAAAATCGCCAATTGGTTACCGGAGCAACTGCAATAGCCATCCTGAAGGTGTCGTTACCCTTGAACAATACATTCGATGCCATAAAACCACCATAACTCCAACCCCAAATTCCGATACGCGAAGCGTCTATATAGGGTAATTTTGCCAAAGCTTGTGCGGCTGCAATCTGGTCTTCTACCTCGTATTTCCCTAGTTGTAAATAGGTTTGTTTTTTAAACTTCGCACCTCTGAAACCAGTACCACGCCCATCTACAGCTACAACCAAATAACCTTTCTGTGCCAAAAGCATGTGCCATTGATCATTTGCGTTGTGCCATGTATTTGCGATTGTCTGAGAGCCTGGTCCACTGTATTGATACATTAGTACAGGGTATTTTTTGGTAGGATCGAAATCTTTTGGTTTTATGATATATGCATTGAGATCTTGTCCATTAGCCGCTGTCAAAGTAAAAAGTTCTTTGCTACCGGCATTGTCTGTTGCATATACATTTTTTATAGATGAGTTGTCGATTATCGTTCCTAAATTTTTTCCACTCTTAGTCTCGATAAGACTGATGATTTTTGGTTGATTAACCGATGAAAATGTTTGAATGAAATAACGATAGTCTGCACTGAAACGAGCCGAGTTTGTCCCAACCTCTTTCGAAAGCATTTTGAGATTTTTACCGTTCATCTCAATCGAATAAATTTGTCTTTCGGTAGAAGTTCTTTTTCCGTTAAATGCATTTGCCTGAAAATACAAAGTTTTGCTTTTTTCATCAAAACCATAAAAATCTGTCACTTCCCAATCTCCTTTGGTAATTTGATTGATGAGTTTTCCTTTGGCATTATACCAATAATAATGACGATTTCCGTCGCGCTCAGAAGCCCAAATAAAAGAATTGTCGGGCAAAAATTCTAAGTCGAGCTGATCGGTTTCTATCCATGCATTATCGGTTTCGGTAAATAATTTTTGGATTTTATTGTCTTTTAGCGAATACAGCGAAATATCGACTTTGTTCTGATGACGATTACTGCTCACCACCGAAAGTACATCCTTTTGAGGAGTAAATTTTATTTTTGGGAGATAATAATTTTCTACCGAAGAAAGATCAACAGTCGTTATTTTTTTATCGGCTAAATGATACACATGCAAACTCGCTAATGAATTATCTTCTCCTGCTTTTGGGTATTTGAATCGCATTTCTTTCGGATACAAATTGTTGTAATAAATCGGTAAGGAAACTTCTTTCACTTTTTGCTCATCCAAACGAACAAAAGCCAAAGCAGAAGCGTCACTATTCCAATCGAAATTGCGAACAAAGCCAAATTCTTCTTCCCAAACCCAATCATTTATCCCGTTGATAATTTTATTTTTTTCTCCGTCTTGTGTAACTTGAGTCGTTTGTAAATTATCTAGATTCTGGTAGTATAAATTATTTTCGTACACAAAAGCAATCTTGCTGTTGTCGGGCGATAAAAGTGGCTCTTGAATGGGTTTACCACCAAAAACTTTTACTTTTTTCTTGTTTTGTTTATCATACACCTCGAACGTAGCAGTAAACGATCTTCGGTAAATTGGCTTCGTATTGCTTTGTAAAAGAATGTATCTTTCGTCCTTAGAATAAGTGTAGTTATCGTATTTTCCCGTAATTTCATAGCTCGCAGTAGAGTTGTTTGCCACTTTTGTGTAAGCATTTTTTAGGATTCCTTGCGACGTTAACGTGGTGTAATCTTCACCGTTTTGCATGGGTAAAATGTTGTATAATCCTTTCTCAGAGTATCGACCAGTGTAGATTTTGTCTACAGTAATTGTTTGTCCGTAAGCATATAAGCCGGCAGGAATGAAACAAAATATGGTCAGAATATTTTTCATCATTTGTCTTAGAAAATTCTTTAGAAACTATCAAATATATAAAAATATCATGGATATCATAGTTTAATGTTCTAATTTTAGCATTGGATTTGAATAGAATAATAAGTCTTCATAGTTTTGATCTAATTGAAAGAGACTTCTTATTTTTGCATAAAAAAAACACCTTTATGAACAAACAACCGATCGAAGGCTTCTCGAAGCTTTCTAAAGAAGGAAAGATAGAATGGTTGGTAAACGAATTTCTACAAGGAGAAAAGAAAGCCATCGAAACTCTTAAGCAATACTGGAATACAGACGAAGCTTTGCAACAATTGCACGACGAGTTTTCGGAAAATACCGTTTCTAATTTTTATATGCCTTTCGGTCTTGCTCCTAATTTTCTTGTCAATAATCGACTGTATACAATTCCTATGGCGATTGAAGAGTCTTCTGTCGTTGCTGCTGCCTCAAAAGCGGCTAAGTTTTGGTTGAATCGTGGCGGATTCAAAACAGAGGTTTTATCGACCACTAAATTAGGACATGTACATTTTATGTTCACAGGAAATAAAGAAAAATTAACGTCCTTTTTCGAAAAACATTTGCGAGAAAAACTAATCGAAGAAACCAACGAGATTACCCACAATATGCGCGCTCGTGGAGGGGGAATTATGTCGATAGAACTTGTTGATAAAACAGATGAGTTAGAAGATTATTTCCAACTCAAAGCATCATTCGAAACGGTAGATTCGATGGGCGCTAACTTCATCAATTCGTGTTTAGAACAATTTGCTAAAACCATGGAAAACGAAATGGCTATGGCAACCGAATTTACTGCCGAAGAAAAAGATTCTCTACAAGTTGTGATGTGTATTTTATCGAATTATACACCCGATTGTATCGTACGTGCAGAGGTTTCTTGTGCGGTAGAAGAACTAAAAGACGGAAACGTTTTGGCCGAAGAGTTTGTTGAGAAATTTACCCGAGCAGTTCGCATTGCAGAAATAGAACCTTACCGTGCAACAACGCATAATAAAGGAATAATGAATGGTTGTGATGCAGTAGTGATTGCAACCGGAAACGATTTCCGAGCGGTGGAAGCTTGTGCGCATACATACGCTGCGAAAGATGGTAAATATTCGTCGTTGACGCATTGCGAAGTGAAAGATGGAATTTTTAGGTTTTGGATCGATTTGCCTATAGCTGTTGGCACAATTGGTGGATTAACTTCTTTGCATCCGTTGGTGAAATTAGCGTTGGATATTTTAGGTAAACCAAATGCCAAAGAATTGATGGGCTTTATTGCAGTTGCAGGTTTGGCTCAGAATTTTGGTGCACTACGCTCGTTAGTCACAACAGGAATCCAAAAAGGACACATGAAAATGCATTTGATGAATATCTTGAATCAATTAGAGGCAACTGAAGAAGAGAAGCATTATTTTGTGAATTATTTCAAAGATAAGACAGTTTCTCACCATGCGGTGATCAATGAGTTTTGTAGATTGAGAGGAGTAAATCATCCTAATGAAATAAAAAAAGCGAACTAATCATTCTAGTAAAATTAAATAATTATAAAAGAGCATAACTGTTGGAAATTCTCCAGATGATAGGAGGGGATGAACCGATTGAGATTATTGCATGAATTTAGAAGAATACTACCAGAAAGCACGTCAGAAGCAGGCAGAACACAAAGCTTTTTTAGCAAAGCTAAAAAAGAAGCCACCCAAGAATTTGGATCAGCAGATGCAAAATATACATGATGAAGTTTTCGATCGGATAGATTGTTTGTCTTGTGCAAATTGTTGCAAAACGACCGGACCGCTTTTTACCCAAAAAGATATCGAACGTTTGGCAAAAGTTTTTCGAATGAAACCAAGTCTGTTCATCGAGAAATATCTTAGAATAGATGAGGATAATGATTATGTGTTACAACAATTGCCTTGTCCGTTTTTAGATTCAGAAAACTATTGTTTGGTGTACGAAGATCGACCGAAAGCGTGTAAAGAATATCCGCATACAGACCGTAAGAAGTTTCATCAAATCAATCATTTAACCCTCAAAAACAATTTGATTTGTCCAGCAACTTACGAAGTTGTTGAACAAATGATGAAAGAGATGAAGGTTTAAAAAAAATAATCAAAAAAATAACATTTTAGATGAATATACTCGTTTTTGTATTCTTGCTTCTCCCAGTGCTATACCAGCTTTTTATGGGATTTCGAGCCAAAGAAAGGAAACAATTAAATTCGATTGGCCTACAAAGTGCTGTGATGCAAATTATAGGAACTGTGGTGGGGTGGATATTGTTCAATCAGATTGGTTCAGATTTCAAAACAATTGTCATTTACACTGGTTTTACATTCTTACTATGCATTGGGTCTGTGTTAATGGTTCAACATATATTGTTGATTATTAGAAATCAAAAAAAATAATAAAAAGCAAAAAAGTTCTTCAGAGATGAAGAACTTTTTTGATTAAAAACGAATTTTTCTAAAAACCGAAATTCAAACCAAATTGAAGCATTCTACGGTCATCGAAAGTATTATCTTTGAAATATGAACTGAAATCTTGACGAGCAAAAATATTAACCGAATTCAATGCAAGTGTTACTTGAGCTCCGTAAACAAAAGGATTTAGGTTGTAATTGGTGTCTTTATCTCGTTGTTTTATCAGATCGCTTTTCACGATATTATTGTTGGATATTTTCGCACCGCCGTAGAGATTAAATCCTACTGCAAGCCCTTTATTGATGTTTCGATATTGAAAATCATCACCAATCGCTTTCAATTTGCTAGTCATGTGGTATTTTACGCCAATAGGTACCATAAGGTAAGTGGCGCGTAATTTACTTTTGCTCAGCGATTCGGTCGAAGCTATTAAATCTACGTTTCCGTCCGCTTCTCTTGTTAGGTAGCGATTATCATCAAAACGGATTGTTCGCCAAGACATGACCAAACCTGTCAATAGTTCGAAAGGAGACGTTCGGTTGAATTGTCGATGATACACCAAGCCAGCTTCTAAGTTGCTCGAGAAGCCAAGATGTTGGTTGAGTTTTTCGTTGTCATTGTTGGCAAAACTCATAATTCCCCAAGACATATAACCGTTGAGTTCGTTTACCGAACGATATTTCTTTTTCAGATTAGAAATTGTTTTTTCGCTCAAAGGTTCTGTTTTTCCCATGATCGCATAATTCACTTGCTTTTTTATCACATCGTCCAAGTCAAATCCTAAAGAAGTAATTTTGGTATTGATTTGTTCTGCATAACGTTCGGCAATCGCCTTTTTTTCTTCGTCTGCTTGTGTTTCCGTGATTTTCTTTTCCGATAATTGCAGATTTACTTTTGCAATTTCTTCATCCATTTTTACTTTCTCTTTATTCACAATATCTTTGATTTGTGTAGAAAATACTTCGATTTCTTCTTTCACTTTCGGACTCACTTTTTCATCGTACACCTTTTCATTGTTCAGGTCAATCGAAATTCTTTGCGCATTTATTTGCATACCAAAAAGACACAGCATGCTCAGTACAATAAATTTTTTTATCATATTCTCGGGTTTATTTTTTTATTTATTAGTAATTTTTCTTTTATCGATTGAAGTTGTAAATCATGAATGCATTCCCGCTTTGTGTTGTGCTTTTTTCGATGTTTTGTTTATTTTCTATCGAATACAAAAGCATTTCTGGATCAACATAATTTTTCTTTTTTTCTTTCTGAGGATTCTCGCTAGACGATTGCTCACTCGACGAATGCGCCAAAAGTTTTTCTTGTTCTTTTCCGACTTCTATTTTGATGTTCGACGAATCTTTGCTTTGTTCATGTGACTCGGTGGTAGTCGAAAGCAATACTTCCTCTTCTGGTTTTTGTTTTAGATTCGGATGTGTGTTTTCTTTCGGCTCGCTTTTTTCAGTCGAACTGACAAAGTTTTCGGTAGGATGAAAAACTTGTTTTTCTGTAGGTTTTGTTTCGCTATTGTTGATGATTTCGTTTGTTTTCTTCTCTTGGGCAAGTTCCATCGGCTGGATTTCGGTTTGCTTATTCATCCAAAATAATCCAATCATCACTCCAAAAACAATTACCGCTGCTGCGCTCATCCAAACCATAGAGAAATTTTGGGTCGTTTTGGTAGAGTATTCCATTCTCGCTTCCAGTCGATTCCAAGCAGTTTTGCTGGGCTCAATGGTGCTTTCTTCTAGTTGCTTCTTTATATATAGGTCTAATTTATCCTTTTTCATGACGAATGTAGTTGAGGTGTGTGACGATTTCTTTTAGTTTCGCTTTCGCGCGATGTAGTTGGGTTTTGCTCGTGTTTACCGTGATGTTGAGTTGGTCTGCAATTTCTTGATGAGAATAATCCTCGAGCACATACAGATTAAAAACCAATCGATACGGATAATCCAGTTGTGCTAAAAGTTGATGAACATCAAACTCGAAAATTTCTTCATCATCTATGGTTTCACTGATCGGAGGCAAAAAACTTTCGTCCAAAAAAATAAACGTCTGATTGCTTCTTATAAAGGACAAACATTCGTTGACGATTATTTTCCTTATCCAACCTTCAAAACTTCCTTTCTCCTGAAACTGCTCGATTCTATTGAATACTTTGCAAAATCCATTCAACAAACAATCTTCTGCATAATGAAAATCACTGATGTACGCCTTGCAAATACTTAGCATTTTGGGCGAATACAAATCAAAAACCTCTTTCTGTGCTTTTGCACATCCGGTTTTCAGGCTTGCAACTTGTTTTGCTTCTTTATTATTATGTCGCTTCAGTAAATTCACGCTTTGTTGTTCTAATTATAAGATGCAAGAGGTAACTAAAGGTTACAAAGAAATTGTAAAAACTTTTCGAGATAGGATGAAATAGGGTTTAGTTAGAAATATTTCAGGATGTAAGTATTTGATATTTAGGTAATATGAATAAAACTTTAAAAAAAGGTT
>NZ_KV798517.1:0-458 GCF_001809725.1 Weeksella sp. HMSC059D05 | reverse complement strand
AATCATTAATTATCAGTATTTTACAAAAAAATGATAATATTATAGAGTTAAATAGTTTGAAATATGAAACTAATCTAAGTGGAAAGAAATGGGACAAGTCAATGAAAAATTTGGCTAAGTACAATCTGACCAAAGTTTCGGTAGACGGTGATGAAAAAATAGTGACTTATATTGGAGAATAATTTGATTAAGAATTCATTACCTCCATATTATAATACTAAAAAAGGATATTCGATGAATGAATATCCTTTTTATGTTAAATAGGAATACGTTTATTTTTGAGCTGATCGAGTATTTTGTTTATTAAATGCATACATAAGGTAGATGAAAAACGGTAAAATGAAAACCGAACCTCCTAATAGCGCATAAGCTAGCATATCTATCACTTTTTCATTCGCTGCATTATCCATCAAAGATAAGCTTGATCCATCTCTGAAAAGTACAATATTTGGATAATG
>NZ_KV798516.1:0-15401 GCF_001809725.1 Weeksella sp. HMSC059D05 | reverse complement strand
AAACTGTCGGAGTTTTTGGGGGATTTACAACTATTGGGAAACAAGATCAAAAAAATAATTGTATACTTTCAAAAACTTCTTTTGCAATGAAAGATAATTCGTGTGTATTGGAAGTAACTATAAATTATCAAGAAGGAGAAGATAGAGAAAAAGCTGAAAATGCACCGGTACAAACTAAAACGATTGATATAGATATGAGTAAAATAATTCGTATTGATTCTAATTTAGTGATTGCTGATGCACTTATGGGGTTTGACTCGGCGGGTATAGGTCATTTTGATAGAGGTTGGGTTTTAACGTTTGTTTTAGTAGATGAAAACTATAAAGAAACACAAAAGATTGAACTGCTTCAATTTAACAATGGATTTAGCACTAATAATGATTTTTACCAATTGGCTGAAGCTTATAAAACTACAAATCCATATAAAGTATTAAACCACTTACGCAAATTGTGCAATGCACCCGAGCCGTTAAGCTGGGATTAAAATAAGTATAAACAATTAACTATTTAAGATTATGAAAAAAATACTATTAATTATAATGGTCTTAGGTTTTGCAAACCTAAGCCAAGCGCAAACCAAAGAAGAAACCATTGCATGGATTAAAGAAAAGATAGAGAAATATGCTTTTATGGAGAGTGAAGTAATAAAAATTAATGAATGTGAAATTGTAATTAAACGGTATCTGGTAAAAGGAAGGAAAGATCTATGGGATGAAATTACACTACCAACAAATCCGGTGAGCTATGGTGGTTATAATTTGAATTTCAAATCTAACGTTGTTAAATATTTTGAGGGAGATACCAAAAAAGTAAAGTACGAAGACTATATACATTCCTTTGTGGATTTTTCAAGGGAAGATGATTTAGGTGTAAGATTTTTGAAAGCCTTACAACATTTAAATACTTTTTGCGAAAAGAAAACCGAAACATTTTAACAATTAACTATTTAAGATAATGAAAAGATTACTACTTATATTATGCGTTCTTGGTTTTGCAAACCTAAGCCAAGCGCAAACCAAAGAAGAAACCATTGCATGGATAAAGGAAAAGTTTGAGAAATATCATAAAATACAAGGATACACAAAAGAAAATTATGATGGCTCTTATGATGAATTGACTTACTCACTTGTTATTACACCTTGCAGGATTGAATTACGATATGGTGTGAAAGAAGACAAATATGAAATTAATCGTACAACAACTTATGGTTACATAACTGAAATTTCTTTCAATCCAAATGCATCTAAATGGGGTATTAGTGATGACGATGTGGTAATTGCAGAAAAAGATGTTGTATTGTATGATTACAAGCATTTCTTTTCCAAAACTACCCAAAAAGGGTATGTTAATCTGATTCCCGACTTTGACTACAAAGAAGAAGCCAATCTTGCTGAACGTATGGCAAAAGCATTAAACCACTTAGCAACGTTTTGCGAAGAAACTAAAAACGAAGCATTTTAACTATTTAAGATTATGAGAACAATACTATTAGCACTTTTTGCCTTGATGGTTTCGGGCGGGGTGTGGGGGCAGGAGAAAGAATTCAAGGCAGGGGATATTGTTAGGTCTATTGCAGATATGGAACATTCAGCTACAAATATAGAGTCTAATGAAATACTCGATAAAAATAATTTGACTTTAAATTATCTAGAATCAGAAATTCAGTTTAAAATAACAAAAATAGATAAAGTAAATGGAGAATATTGGTTAAAAGTTTATCCTAGTTATGTAAAACTAAAATGCAGGAAAAAAGATAATTGTGAAGAAGTTAATAAAAAAGACAGAAGTTTATATTACAATGACAAAGTTTTTAAAGTCACAGAAGAAGAGTTTTTAGCAAAAACGGAATTTTACGAGCCTATTGACCGTTTTTCAATCGGTATTTTGAATCTTCCTTTTAAATTTAGGATTCAAGAAGAAAGAAGCTTTGAAACAACTTTTAACATAAATTCTCTATTAAATTATAGAATTTGGCAGTTTTATAATACGGGGTTTTATCTTCAGGCTGGTGCTGGATTTGGCAGTGTAAAACTAAACAATAATAATTCTATTGGAATTAATGATAAAGCAGAAATAGATGCTGTTGCCTTGTCATTTTTAGGAGGAGCTATGTTACAATACAAACGGGTGCAAGCTGGGGTATATGTTGGTTGGGATCACATAAATAACCAGAAAAATTATCAATGGCAATATAACGGAAAGCCTTGGGTAGGCTTTGGTATAGGTTATGAGCTATTCAAAATAGATTTAGGAGGAGAGAGTAAACAAAATAAGAATCAAAAAAACTAATCTAACAAATTTTAAAAACAAAGTAAAAATATGAAAACAATAACAACAATATTATTAGCACTTTTTAGCTTAACCATAAGCTACGCACAGGACGGGAAACCAACTAAAGAAGAAACCTTGCAGTATATAAAGAGTGAGTTAAATGAGATAAAGGTTTATCAACATACTTTTAGTGGTTCATCCGAATATAAAGATGAATATATATATAAATTTTCTGATATGAAGATGAAAAATTGTGTATTAGATTACCAATTACGAAACTATAAGAATGTCTATAAGTTTAGTTTGTCTAAAGGAGATGAAACATTTAATTATGATGGTTATACTAAAAATTATAATATTGACATTAGTAAAACAGAATCTATAGAAACAAATGAATCTAGATTCGAAAATAAGGATGAGAATGGACTGATCGTATCAGCAACAAAGTTGATTAGGTTTATTTTTAAGCAAAAAAATGATAATGGAAACTATGAATATATTCCTATGGAAATAGGTACTTTTGATGACGACTTCCAAGATTACAAATCCTTAAAAATCTACAAAGCATTTCAGCATTTGCGTAAACTGTGCAATGCGCCAGAACCTATTTCGTTTGATTAAATAATAACAACCCCAACGGAGTTTAAAACTCCGTTGGGGTTAAACAAACATTAAATTTTAAAACAATGAAATCAAAGATTATCTCTTTTCAGTCGATGAATATATTTCACGAACACAAAAATCAAATAAATATGAATGTAAGTAAAACAATAACAACTTTTATAACAACAGTATTTATGTTGTTTAGTATTTCTGCTTTTTCGCAAACTAAAGACGAAACCGTAAAATACATCAACGATTTATATAAGAAAACGTATAGCTTCACAGATAGTTCTGGTACTATTATGAAAGTAGAAAAGGTTACATTAGACGGAAAAGTATTAGAAGTGTCTTATTCTAATGGAGATTCTTATAGAAAAGAATTAATGAAATATAAAACATTGGTGATTAGTGAAGACGAACCTAGTAAATATCTCATAAAAGGCTCAGATAATGGTAAAAATATTTTTGCATGGATATCATCAGAAGAAGACGCTAAACGCCTAAAAAATGCTTTGGAGCATTTAATAAAAATAGTACAAGACGAACCCGAAACCGATCCATTCGCACCTAAATAATAAAACTATGAAAAAATTATTCATTTTTACCGTAACGCTTTTGTTAAGCGTTACGGTATTTGCCCAAAAAGGCGAAAGTAAAACCAAATATTTTTATGCCGTGGGTTGGGAGTATTTACCTATGCCCAACCAAAGTGTAGCTAATATACAGCCTGTGGTAAGCAATATATTTTCTACCCGCTGTAAAGAAGACTATTTGCCTATTGATACAGGAATAACCAATGAGCTCAACAGTTTTTATTCGGCATATTATGGTAAACGTCGTGGTTTTAACGGATTAAACCGTATGATCGCTTTCGGACCTTATGCTACTTGGGACGAAGCCGAAAGTGCTCGCCGAAAAAGCATTGCAGATTATAACCAAAACTGGAACCCTATTTTATTAAGAGATTTTAGTGCTTCTTGCGACTAATATCAGAGAATTTCTACCATGAAAACCAATCCGTATCAATTAAAAAACACAGATTTTTTGGATACCATTGCTGTAGTATGTCCGCGTTGTAGTAAAAAAGCAGTAGTTTCGGGCGGGCAACCTGTAAGTAATACGGTTGGTTTTGAAGAGGCAATACAATTTACCTGCACATATTGTGTTTATGTATTAAAGTATGCCAATACGCCTAAATTTCCCGTTTTTACGAATAGTAGAGGAGTTACAAAATATGCCCGAGTCTTGTTTTTTGATTCGCAAACCGATCCGTATTTTAATTTTCCGTTGTGGTACATTATAGAAACTCCTTGGGGAATTATCTGGGCATATAATCTAATGCATCTAGAAGTTATCGAAAATTATATTGGTAGTAAAGACCGAAATAGAAACGGAATTCCCATGCAAAACGACAGTATTGCTTCGCGTTTGCCACAATGGGCTAAAAGTGCTAAGCACAGAGAAACTTTATTAAAGTTGATTCGCTCTAAGAAATAAATATCAATGCCTATTTTTACATATTAGCTTATAAAAAAAGCATAAATAAATGTTTATGAAATTCTTCTATTTAATTATATGTAATAAATGGAGAAAAGAAAGCGGATGAGGTTTTGAAAGAGATTGTACTTCCTCAAAAATATAAAACTAAAAAGCAATAACATGTTTTTAGAAGTTTTAACCTCTTCCGTAAGTTATGTTTTCGGGAGGGGGTTATAATTTATTTTACATCTTCGATAGATGCTCCGAAATTCATGTGCAAAACATTTCCGTTTGCTAGAAAAAGAGCAGGAACGGATAATACATCTGCAATTTTCGACTTCTTTAATTTTTTGATATATCCGAACCTAAATGGATAACTTAAACTTAATCTTTTAGAATTAAGTTTAAAAGATTTTTTCAGCACTAATACAAATAGGACAATAAACTTTGGTCAATAAATTTTTCAGAAACAACCAAACAATCCTACAAGTCTTATTATTAGAATAAATAAAAATTAAGAGTTTTTTAATTTTTTAGTTAGACATCAATTTTACGTTAAAAATATAATTTTATACTATTATTAATTTAGTTTTCACGAGATTGTAAATAATAGTAGATTATAACTCTTCTATTTATTAAATAAGTATGACAAATCACTTTATAGGAATAGGAAAATACATTCCATCCGAAAAAATATCAAATAACTTTTTCAATGAACATCAATTTTATAATGAGCATGGTGAAATTTTAGATCAAAATAATGCTACTATTTCACATAAATTAAAGCAAATAACAGGAATAGAAGAGCGTCGATATGCTAAAAAAGATCAAGTAACATCTGATTTAGGATATATGGCTGCAGCTTCTGCGATTATAAATGCGAAGATTGATGCTGAAACTATTGACTATATTATATTCGCTCATAATTTTGGAGATGTAAAACACGATACGATTCAGTCTGATATGGTGCCAAGTCTTGCTGCAAGAGTAAAAAACTTATTGAAAATTGAGAATCCTTATTGTGTTGCTTACGATATTATTTTTGGTTGTCCTGGTTGGATAGAAGGAATAATACAAGCTAATACATTTATAAAAGCAGGCTTAGCAAAAAGATGTTTGGTAATTGGTGCTGAAACTCTTTCGAGAGTAGTAGATGAGCACGACCGAGATACGATGATATATGCAGATGGTGCAGGAGCAGCGATTTTAGAAGCTTCTTCTAACAACAAAGGAATACAAGCTCATTTATCTGCCTCTTATGCTAACGAAGAAAAAGATTATCTGTTCTTTGGAAAATCATATAATTCAGAAAAATGTCCGAATACCAAATACATCAAAATGTATGGTCGAAAAATTTATGAGTTTGCTTTATCTAAAGTGCCATTAGCAATGAAAAAATGTGTTGATGATAGTGCATATAGAATAGATGATATCAGTAAAATAATTATTCATCAAGCCAACGAAAAAATGGACGAAGCAATCGTAAAACGCTTTTATAGTTTATATGATCAAGATGTGCCAAAAAATATTATGCCAATGAATATCTATAAACTTGGCAATAGTAGTGTGGCAACAATTCCCATTCTTTTGAAAATGATTATGGATAATGATTTAGATAATCACCAGATAAATGAAGGCGATGTGGTTTTATTTGCATCTGTTGGCGCAGGTATGAATATTAACACTTTTATTTATCAGTTTTAAAGAATCAATCATGACAAAATCTAAGTTCTAATTACAATTAGATTAGTACTTTTTTTGTCAAAAAGAATTCTCTAGAAATTAATACCATTTAATTCATTAAAATTCATTAAAATTTATTAAATTTGCATAATACTTAAGAAGATATTTTGCCTTAATCGTTTACAATTGTATTCTTTATTTTACTTTTTTTAATTCACTAATTGACCTAGTCAATATAATTTTAACTTCTGTTTTCTAAAACGTATACTTGTAATTTTCATCGCATTATTATATAATTATAAAAATGTTGTTGGATAATTAATTCATGTTTTCTTAGGTTTTATCAGTATTAATAACAAAAAATCTATACAAACATTTATGGCAGATTCTACATCTAAAAAAGAAAAAAACAAAAAGAAAGCATTAAAAAAATTAGAAAAATTAAACAAAAGGGAGAACAGAAAAGAGAATAACAACAAAGGAAAATCATTAGAAGATATGATTGTCTATGTTGATGTACTTGGTAATTTTACAGATGTACCACCTCATTTACAAGACAAAGAGGCCGATTTGCTGAATTATAAAAGATTAGAATCTAATAGCAGAGATAATTTTATAGAAGGTATGGTTGATATCTACAACGATTCAAAAGGTTTTGGTTTTATTAAAGTACCAGCTTCTAACGATAAAATTTTCTTCCATTTCAAAGAATCAAAAGAATTACTTAAAGTAGGAGACAAGGTGCAGTTTAAAAAAGAAATGACTGAAAAAGGATTCAGAGCAATTCAAATTTCGAAAAAAACATTAAATTAAGTAAGTATGTGTGTAAGAAGGAACAGTAAAATTCTTCAACGAAATAAAAGATTTTGGTTTTTCTCTAACGCAACTCAAGGAGAAGATATTTTTGAACACGTTTCTGGATTAATTGATAAGGTAAATTCGTATTATCAGCTTTAAGGGAGGTTACGAAGAAATGGTCAATGCCCATTAGGAATTTGGGCATTTTTTAAACCATTTTTTAACTATATTGGATAAAAGGGTTTAACTTTAAGAAAGTCAAACCCTCGATAAATTTAGTTTATACACTTAATGTGTTTAGAGGAAAAGCCTTCGTTAAGATATGAAAATCCTTTATGGTTATTTCTTACTGTATTTTGCTCTAAGGTTTATTTTTTGAATTTCCCTTTCAATTAGCAACTGTGCGATAATTTGCGCTGCGGGTAGTTTGTCTTTATTTTCAGCCAGTGCTTTTTTTACTTTTTCTTCCGATACATCTATTCGGTACAAAATGCTTAACAAGCTGTTGAAATCGGATTGTATCAATCTGTCTAAATAGCGCGCCAGTTCCTCAAATTTTTCCTCGTTTGAATGTTTGAATGAAACTTCTTCAAGCTGAAGTTTATCAGCAATCAGGGATATAGGGTGATACGTTTTTTCCAAAAAAAAATATTTTTTCAAAGTTATTTAGTTGATAATTTAGATTTTTTTATCACTTTTTACTTTCCTCTTTTTAGCTCTACACTATAGTATTAGCTTCCACAGACAATACACTCGTCGGGATTGTCCAACGAGCAGGAAATATCCACTTGTTTGTCTTCCGATGATTGTACTTTTTCTACTGTGAATTTGATAGCATCTGCCGCTGCTTTAGTGCGCAGGTAATACATACCTGTTTTCAATCCGCTTTTCCAAGCATAGAAGTGCATCGAAGTCAGCTTTGCCATATTGGGTTCTGCCATAAATAGGTTGAGCGATTGGGACTGACAGATAAATGCACCCCTATCGGCAGCCATATCAATGATGGTTTTCTGTTTAATCTCCCAAACAGTCTTGTACAGTTCTTTTAAGTTAGCGGGAATTTCCTCAATATTTTGAACAGAGCCATTCTCGGCAATCAACTTGTTTTTCATTCGGGCGTCCCAAAGGTTTAACTCTATCAGGTCTTTTATTAAATGCTTATTGACCATTACAAACTCACCTGAAAGTACACGCCTGTTATAAATGTTACTAGTATAAGGTTCAAAACATTCATTGTTGCCTAATATCTGAGAAGTAGAAGCTGTAGGCATCGGAGCCACTAACAGGGAATTGCGTACGCCAAATTCCATTACATTTTTACGTAAACCTTTCCAATCCCAACGGTCTGATGGCTTTACATCCCATAAATCAAACTGAAACTTTCCTTCGGAAAGTGGCGATCCCTTAAAACTCTCGTAAGCTCCTTCTTCCTTCGCCAGTTCCATGGAGCTCTCCATTGCTGCATAGTATATCGTTTCAAAAATATCTTTATTCAGTTGTCGTGCTTTCTCACTTTCAAAAGGCATCCGCAACAACAGAAACACATCTGCCAGTCCTTGTACACCTAATCCAATCGGACGATGTTTGAAATTGGAATTTTCGGTTTCGGGTACGGGATAGTAATTCCCGTCTATCACTTTGTTAAGATTCCGAGTAACTATTTTGGTGACTTCATACAGTTTCTGAAAGTCAAAACCATTTTCGGAAACATATCGAGGCAATGCTAGCGATGCGAGGTTACACACCGCCACCTCATCGGCACTCGTGTATTCCATTATTTCGGTGCAAAGATTGGAGCTGCGAATTACTCCAATATTTTTTTGATTAGACTTCTCGTTTGCAGCATCTTTGTAGCACATATAGGGTGTTCCTGTTTCTATCTGTGCTTCGAGTATAGCATTCCACAACTCTCGGGCTTTCACTTGCCTACGGAATCTACCTTCGCTTTCGTAGCATTGATAAAGTTTCTCAAACGAGCTTCCATACACATCGTACAAACCAGGAGCTTCATTTGGATCAAACAAAGACCAATCGGCATTTTCTTCTACTCGTTGCATAAACAGATCAGGGATCCACAATGCAGGAAATAGATCTCTTGCCCGCATTTCTTCCTTGCCATGGTTTTTGCGAAGGTCCAAGAAGTCAAAGATATCGGCGTGCCAAGGCTCTAGATATACAGCAATTGCTCCCTTACGTTTACCACCGCCCTGATCCACATAACGTGCCGTATCGTTATACACTCTTAGCATCGGGATAATTCCATTAGAAATACCGCCGGTGCCTTTAATGTAACTGCCTGCTGCCCTTACATTATGAATGCTCAATCCAATACCACCTGCCGACTGCGAAATCAAGGCGCAACGTTTTAGGGTATCAAAAATCCCTGCAATACTATCTTCAGTCATACTTAATAGAAAGCATGACGACATTTGTGGCTTGGGCGTTCCTGCATTGAACAAGGTAGGTGTAGCGTGGATAAACCATTTTTCGCTCATCAGATTGTAGGTTTCGATAGCAGCTTTGATATCTTGCTTATGGATTCCTAAAGCCACCCGCATAAACAAGTGTTGTGGACGTTCGGTTACTTTGCCATTGGTACGGATGAGATAAGAGCGCTCCAGTGTTTTGAAACCGAAATAATCAAAGTTATAATCTCGGTCGTAGATGATACTGCTGTCAATTTCATCGGCATTGTTGCGGATGATATCATAAGTTTCCTCAGACAATAAAGGTGCTCGCGTATTGGTTACCGGATCGATATAGTCATACAGCAATTTAGCTGTTTTAGAAAAGGATTTTAGCGTATTCTTGTGCAAATTACTGACGGAAATACGTGCAGCCAGTACTGCAAAATCGGGGTGTACCGTGGTATAGGCAGCTGCAGTTTCGGCAGCAAGGTTATCGAGTTCGGTCGTAGTTACATTGTCATAAATGCCCTGAATCACTTTCTTGGCTATTTCGATTACGTCTTTCTCATCTACTGAAAGTCCGTAGACTAATTTATGAATCCGTGCAGTAATCTTATCAAAATGTACAGCTTCCTGTTTTCCGTTTCTTTTTATTACAAACATTTTTTCTTGGTTAATAATTGAGAGTTGATTGTTTTAGTTAATCGTTTTTTCCACACTTCACTGATCAAAAATCTTCATCCAGTGAAAAGCTGTTATTTTCCTTTTCACCCTGTGCTACACCAGACTTTTGGTATTCGCCTACGCGACGTTCAAAAAAATTAGTTTTGCCTTGTAGGGAAATTAATTCCATAAAGTCGAATGGATTTGTGGCGTTCCAGACCTTTTTACAGCCTAATGCAACAAGCAATCTGTCCGCTACAAACTCGATATACTGACACATCAATTCGGCATTCATACCGATAAGCCTGACGGGCAGCGCTTCAGTTACAAATTCTTTTTCAACCTTAACCGCATCTGCAATTATTTTCTGTACGGTTTCTTCGGGCAACTTATTTTTTAAATGATTGACATATAGTAAGCACGCAAAATCACAATGAAGACCCTCGTCACGGCTGATGAGTTCGTTTGAAAATGTCAGACCGGGCATCAACCCTCTTTTCTTCAGCCAGAAGATAGAGCAGAAACTTCCCGAAAAGAAAATTCCTTCCACAGCAGCAAACGCAATCAGCCTTTCGGCGAAATTGTCACTTTCAATCCATTCTAATGCCCAATCGGCTTTTTTGCCTACACAGGGGATGGTTTCGATAGCCCGTAACAGGTAATCTTTTTCTTTAGGATCTTTTATGTATGTATCAATCAATAAGGAATACATTTCCGAATGGATATTCTCAATCATAATCTGAAAACCATAAAAAAATCGGGCTTCGGGGTATTGTACTTCCTGCACAAAATTTACTGCAAGATTTTCATTGACTATGCCATCGCTTGCCGCAAAAAATGCTAGCACGTGCGATATAAAATAGCGCTCATCCTTATTCAATTTATTTTGCCAGTCGTTCATATCCGATGACAGATCTACTTCTTCGGCAGTCCAAAAGCTGGCCTCTGCTTTTTTGTAAAACTGCCAGATGTCATCGTGTTGAATGGGGAAAATGACAAAACGGTCTTTGTTATTTTGTAAAATCGGTTCATTCATTTTGAGAGATATTCTTAAATTTCATTGTAGCTATAACATCTACTGTTTCCCAAGTTTTACTCACACCGTCCTTGCCTTTATGCAAATCATAACAAACCTCATTTAGAGTTTCTAGAGCTTTCAGTGCTTTAAAATCAATTAATTCAATTTTAGTGTTTAAGGTCATAAATTGATTCTCGTAATTCACTTTGGCTGGGATCTGTTTTATCGTTATTCCGTTCATTTTTAATTGTACAAACCAGTTACCATTATTAACAATAAACTGTCCCGAAATAATGCCTGGCTCGTTCATCAATCCAAAGAATGTCTCTTTTATTTTATTGTCTCTACCGACATCACCCGTTTTCAAATTGAAAGCATCAATTCTAAAATTAGCTTTGTTCATTATACTATCTATTGTGCTCCCGTTGCCAAGATTATCTAAACTAATTTTGCCAAACTCACCTTTTACAGGAATTTTTTCGGTCGTTTTATAGGCAGTCCATTCAATCTTTACACTAGAGGGGATAGGCTCTAATTTTGATATTTTCTTATTAGCTTTCTGACAGCCTATTAAAAAGCAGCTAACCATGAGGATGAAATAAATAATTTTTTTATTCATTATTCTTGTCTTTTACTAATCAACTTATTGACAAATTCATACAACAGACGGACAGGCACGGCCGTGGCGCCACTTTGTCTGTAACCTTTTGCTTCTTTGACAAATGCTGCTCCGGCAATATCGAGGTGTATCCACGGATAATCCGTAAAGTGCTCTAGAAAAATGGAAGAGGTGCTTACGCCACCAATCGGACCACCTAAATTGCTCATATCCGCAACCGATGATTTCAGTAATTCCTTGTATTCTTTCCAAAGTGGCAGTTGCAATAGTCTTTCATAAACCTGCTCGCCAGCTTCCTTTAGTTCATCAATCTGTTCTTGTGCATTTCCTAGAACGGCTATTCCGAACGAACCTGTAATGGCAGCCGAGGCGCCTGTTAAAGTCGCCATATCAATGACTAACTCGGGCTCAAATCTTTTGGCATAGGTAAGAGCATCAGCTAATACCAAACGTCCTTCTGCATCGGTATTTTGTACTTCTATAGTAGTTCCGTCCATCATTGTAATCACATCATCTACTACTAAAGCATTAGCTGAAATTTTGTTGTCCGTGGCAGGAACTAAACCAATGACGTGATAAGGCAGTTTGTTTCCAGCAATAGCAGCAACTGTTCCTAAAACGGCTGCTCCGCCTGCCATATCACATTTCATCGTGAGCATATTACCGCTTATCTTCAGCGAGTAGCCTCCCGTATCGAACATCACGCCTTTGCCTACTAGTACCAACGGTTTTTTATTTACAGCATTTTCGGGCTTGTAATGGAAGATGTTGAACGTAGGTGGTGTTTCCGAACCTTTGTTCACAGCCAATAAACCGCCCATTTTTAATTCTTCTATCTGTTCTTTGTGCAGGACTTCTGTTTCAAAACCGAACTGTTTACCTACCTGAGTGGCTACCTCGGAAAACCGAAGAGCATCCATATAATTGACAGGTTCGTTCACGAGGGTTTTGGTCAGTGAAATGGCTTCTGCAAGCTGATTTAGCTCTGCAATTTTATGTTCGGGAAATGAACGACTGCGGATATAAACCGTTATTGGCTGTGACTTTTTCTTTGTTTTGTATTTATCAAAATCGTAACTGCTCAAAAGCATTCCTTCTAGGAAAGCATATCGTTCGTCCTTTGTAAGCTCATCCAATCCTCGAAGTCTCGTTGTCTGAGCTTGTTGATTACTGAGGGAAGCATTCACAGAGGCTCCCGCCAGGCGTAATGCTTCTTTCTCCCTATCGGGTGCTACGGCGATAAAGTTTTGCTTATCGCCCAATGCGGTAATAATCTCTGTATTGTTTTGAGAAAAAGCCCTGTCAATACGCTGTGCCAATGACTTTTGAAATTCAAATCGGTCTGTCTGCTCTTTGGTTACAATGAGTATAATATTGTCAGCCTCCTCATGAATATCTTCTTTTTTTGAGTAGGTTATGAAATTTATATTTAAGTAATTATTTTGCATTTCCCTCCTTCAATTTTGCTGTTACCGTTTTTTGTCCCGGTGTCCAACCGCAACCTGTTAATTCATCTGTTTGTAGTGCATCCAGTACACGCAGTACTTCGTCTACATTTCTTCCTACACTCATTGGATATACGCTAACCCATTGAATGATTCCCTTTGGATCTATAATAAAAGTAGCACGGTAAGCAACTTTTTCGTTGCAATCCAAAATGCCCATATCTTCGGCTAGAGATTTGGAAGTATCGGCAAGCATTGGAATGGTAAGATTTGCTAAGTCAGGATGGTTTTGTCTCCATCCCAAATGGACAAATTCGCTGTCGGTAGAAGCACCGATTACTACTGCATTTCTTTCTGCAAATGCTGCGTTACTGTTGTCGAACTCGATGATTTCAGTGGGACAGACAAACGTAAAATCCTTTGGCCACCAAAACAGTACTGTCCATTTTCCCTGCTGTGATGCGTGACTTTGGTTTATATCCGTAATTTCCATTCCGTTTTCGGTGGTTATTACTGCTTTTTTTGAAAAATCAGGTAGTTTGTCACCAATGGATAATATCCCTTTTTGCACAAATTGTGCTTGTTGGCTACTGATAAGTTTCTTTACTGAATTGCACATAATCTTTAATCTATTTTTATTAAATTATTTTCTACTAATTGTTCTTTGAGTGTCCAGAAAAGCTGCTCTTGTTTTGTTTTTCCGGAGTTGTTTTTTTCTGCAAAACGGACATAAGTCAATGCGACTCTTTTTAGTTCCGATTGAATCTCGTTCAGGTTGAGCTCTTTATTACCCGAAAGATGCAAGAGGTAATAAACCGTACGTTTAAGCATATTTTCGGCTTCTTCCAGTTTTCCCAATTCCTCATAGGTGTTTGCCAAGTTATTGCAGGAAATGATGTACACCTGTATGAACGGGATTTTCAGACGAACACAATCTTTAATATGATTGTTTAGTACTTCTGCCCGGTACAGTGCATCTTTGTATCCTGATAAGGCTTTCTCAAAATCTCCTTTGTTAAAAAGTTCGTTGTTGGCAACAGTCAATGCTTGCCAATATTTTTCTATGTGGTTCATACAGGTATCGCTCATTTTATTTTAAATTTTTGTTAGCAAAATCCCAGTTGACGATTTCCCAAAACCCTTCAACAAACTTTGGACGGGCATTGCGGTAGTCGATATAATAAGCGTGTTCCCATACGTCCAGCGTGAGGATCGGAGTTTTGTTTTCGGTCAAAGGGGTATGGGCATCTTTCATCGGTACGATCTCTAATAGACCTTGGTCATTTTGTGCCAGCCATGCCCATCCTGCTCCGAATAACTTGATTGCTGTTTCCGAAAATTTATTTTGAAATTCTTCAAAACTGCCGAAGTCACGATTGATAAGTTCGGCTATTCTTCCTTGCGGTGCTTTACCGCCATTTGGCGAAAGACAATGCCAAAAAAAACTGTGGTTCCAATGCTGTGCAGCATTATTGAACAGTCCCGCATTGTTTTCTGCAAATCCCTTTTGTATGATTTCCTCTACGGTAGCGGTTTCAAGAGGAGTGTTTTTTACCAACCCTGCAAGATTGTTTACATACGCGGCGTGATGTTTTCCGTAATGGTAGTCAAATGTTTCCTCCGTGATAATCGGATTCAGTGCGTTTGTGTCGTACGGAAGTTCTGGTAATGTTTGTGTAATTTTCATTGTTTTCTGTTTTTTAGTTTTAAAATTTTAATTGCTCGTTTTAATTGACTGACGTGGCTCAATTCTTCGGAAGCTTTCTTCATATTTTTCTGCATAAGGTTATTATCCCGGATATGCCTCTCGAGGTATTTCTTGTTTTCCTCCAATAATTCTATTACATAGTCCATCTCACTAATCTTGATTTTATAAAAATTTAGCATTGCTAATATAAAAAGTTAGATTAGTCTAACAAAATATTTGTGTAATGTTTTGCTAATGGTTAGTTGATAGGGTTAAGATTGTAATATTACTCCATTAGCAGCTGCTTGTAAATAGCATAATTAAAGACTACACAACAAAAAACAATTGTTATGTTTATAGTTAAATGAAAAATGTGGAATAAAAATTAGTTCAGAATTTATGACCAAGGTTGTTTAAGAATTCCTACAGAAAAATTTAAGTATAAGTGAATTGATGTAGAAACATTAACTGAATCCCTCAAATCACCTTTATGAAGATTTTTTTTCTAAACCCTACAGAAGTTTGAGTCATCGATTCACAACCACGAGAAACGGTAGGGTGCTTAGAGAGCTCCATATTTAAGGAATAGGTCGCGATAAACTATTTAAGTTAAATTCTACCTAAAGAAAAAATATATATAAATCAGCTTAACTCAAGCAAAGGGAAAGAGATTAACATTGATAAATGGAAGTTGATAGTGTAAGTTCCCCGTTTTTCCAACAGTTC
>NZ_KV798515.1:0-1786 GCF_001809725.1 Weeksella sp. HMSC059D05 | reverse complement strand
ATCTCTGAAAAGTACAATATTTGGATAATGTGAGTTTACAAGTACTCGTTTTATCCCAATCCATAAACCCCAATTTGAAGATGAATCATTGAACAAACAAAAATTGCTTTACTCGAGTAAGAGTTAAAAAATAAAGACTTACTTCTTCAGGAAAAAAAGGATAGAATAATGGATTTACAAAAAACCATTTTATTATTAGAAGCACCAAAACAAAGTGAACCTAACCTACAAGAAACTCCAAGCCCCAAAAAGAAAAAATGGTGGCAATTTTAACCTTATGATATTTCTTAAAATTTTCAAAAAATAGGTTTATAGATGCAAGATGTACTTTTGTATACACAAATTAAAATTTGACTTCAAAAGATACCCTTGCCTTTTCTACAAAAAGAGAGAAAAATCTATGTAACTTGATTTTAAAATTCTATTTCTAAAAGTAGAATTGACCGATATAAATAAACACAAAACAACGCATTTAGAGGTCTCTAAATGCGTTGTTTTTTATATGTGTAATTATTCAAAACGGCACTACTTGAAATTGAGAGATTTAAGCTCTTTTAGTTTTGTCTATAATTTTAATTATGTTAAGTGGAAATAATTATATTATTTCTTCGTATATTTATCAATATGGTTTTCATTTAAAAATAAAGACTATTTTAGTATTAGTACAAGAGAGTTTAGAGAACGTCAAGGCAAGTATCTAAAAAAAGTGAAAGAAGGGGAAGATGTTATTTTAAAATCTCGTGAAAATGGGAGATTTAAATTAGTACCTATAACAGAGGACGATACGTTAATGAGTAAAGAAGAATTTTTTAATAAATTAGATTGTTCATTTTTTTAATACATTATATATTAACTTGTTTTATTACAAATAAAATCGTTAACTTAATGGATTTTAACACTTTAAAAATATGAAAAAACATTATCTAAAAACATTTTTTTTCTACTTATTTTTAGCTTTTATATTTAGCTGTTCTTCAGATGATATCAAAAATAAAAACTCTTTACAAGATGAAATAAACTCTAAGGTTGAAAGTTCAATTATAGGTAAGAAAATTGCAAGCATTAAAAATGGTAACATAACACTATTAGCTTCAGATACATCAATAAACAAAGGTGTGAAAAATCTTATTGATCCAAGTGATCAAAATAACATTTCCTATAACAGATCTACTATTGTCAATATTGATAATATGTATTATTTAAGAAGTTATTCTAATGATGGATTAGTAACGACTACTTTATTAGAAGAAGAAGAAGAAAGTAATAATGGAGAGGTTAATTTATTAGTTGCTGGTATTTCTTGTACAAGTAAAGCTTGTTCCGGCACTAATGGATGTGTTCCCAATGCTAATAAAAAATCTTGTTCATCTTGTTTAGGCGATTGTACTAAAACTGTTACCTCTGTAGAGTATGAAGAAGAATTTTAGAATAAGCCTATTTTTCAACATTTTTTTCAAATAATTTGAATATTGTTTAGAATAAACTTATAAAAATTATAAAATAGTTAATAATAAAAATATAAAGCCTTCTAATAGAAAGCTTTATTACGTTTTATACAATAGGCTAAATATTCTATTCCGACTATGATAATAAATAAAAAAGAATTTCAAAAATTTTTTGCAATTCCGATTTTTTTCAACAAAAAATAATAAAAATGTCACTTTTATAATCGCAAAATACAATTGTACGAGGTTTGAAATACAAATATCCAAATTTTTACTTATTTTAAAGCCCTTTAAAGGGTTTTTATTAGTACAATCATTAATTATCAGTATTTTACAAAAAA
>NZ_KV798514.1:116381-170426 GCF_001809725.1 Weeksella sp. HMSC059D05 | reverse complement strand
GTTTTGTTGCTATCTTTTGGGAAAGCTTTGTGGTTCATCCTACCGAAATAATGTATTTGTTATTGGCTATAAAAAATATATTTTTATTGTGGGTCGACATCAATCTCTAGTCGAACAGACCGATAAACCGATATGGTATGGAGTTTTTCTATCTGGTTTTGCACAAAACGTTTGATTTTTGAGGGTGATTGTCCTTCGTCTATTTTGAGCATCACTTGCATAATATAGAGATTGTTGATGCGCGCAACAGAAGGCTCCTCTGGCCCAAGCAACAAATGAGGCTGAAAATGCGGACGTAATAATTCAACAAATTGTTCGGCAGTTTTGCGAACACGTTCTTGGTTTTTATGTTTAAATCTGAACTGAATTAGGCGAGTAAATGGTGGATAATGGAAACTTTTGCGTTCATATAATATATCTTTCATGGTTTGAGGATAATTATACGTCGTTACGTTTTGCAAAACTTGATGTTCTGGATTATAAGCTTGGATCAATACTTTCCCTTGTTCTTCTCGTCTTCCGGCACGGCCTGCAACTTGCGTTAGCAATTGAAACGCTTTTTCGTGTGCACGAAAATCAGGAAAATTGAGCAAAGAGTCGGCCCGAATAACCCCAACCAGAGTTACATCACCAAAATCGAGTCCTTTTGTTATCATTTGCGTTCCGACTAAAATATCTATTTCTTTATTTTGAAATTCTTCGATTAGTTTTTCGTAGGCAAATTTCTTACGCATTGCATCTACATCCATTCTTTTGATGATTGCTGCAGGAAATAATTTTTCTAATTGAAGCTGAATCTGTTCGGTTCCGATTCCTTTCGTTACCAAAGAATTGCTCCCACAAGAAGGACAGCGAACAGGCTTGCTTTGCGCATGTCCACAATAATGACATTTGAGCTGATTGAGTAATTTATGATAAGTAAGACTCACATCGCAATTCGGACATTCGGGGGTGTATCCACAAGTTTCGCATTCGGTAATTGGCGCAAAACCACGACGATTCTGAAAAATAATGACTTGTTTTTTTCGGTCTAATTCTTCCTGTATCGCATCGCGCAAGACATGCGAAATGTCTTCTGTTATTTCTTTTTCTTTTTGAGCTTTACGCAGATCGACAAGATTTATGCTCGGCAATGGTACTTTGCCAAAACGTTCTGTGAGCGAAATATATTTATATACTCCTTTTTGGGCATAGTAATATGTTTCTAAAGAAGGAGTTGCTGAACCTAAAACTACTTTTGCTGAAAATTTTTTTGCCAAAACCAAAGCTGTATCTCGTGCGTTATAATAAGGCTTCGCATCTATTTGTTTGTACGATGACTCGTGTTCCTCATCGATAATTACCAAGCCAAGGTTCTTTAATGGTAAAAAAACAGCCGATCGAGAGCCTATGATTATGTCGTATTTTTGATGCAAAGTATTTTGCCAAAGTTCTACCTTTTCGTTCTGATTGTATTTTGAGTGATAAACCCCCACTCTCTCCCCGAAGTGTTTTTTCACCCGCTGAACGATTTGTGTTGTTACTCCAATTTCTGGTAAAAGATAGAGCACTGTTTTTTTTTCTGCCAAATAATTTTGCATCAATTGGAGATACAATTCTGTTTTACCACTAGAAGTTACGCCATGCAACAAGGCAATAGAATGAGTGAGAAACCCTGATTTTAATTCTTGCAGTGCATATTGTTGGGCTTTTGTAAGGAGTGAAATACTCTCCTTATCGGATTCCTCTTTGTCTACGCGTGATGACTGAAGCTGATATACTTGCAAGATATTTTTCTCGACCATTGCGTTTATTGCTGCGTTAGACGAACCTTGCTTCACCAATTCGGGAACTTTTATCGGTTTTGTAGTTTGTGTTTCTAAGGCAATTAATCGAAGTAGAGTTTCTCTTTGTTTGGGTGCTTTGTCTAATTGCTGAATTGCTTTTCTGAACTCTGATTCATTCTTTTTTAGATCGGGTAGAATTCGTACATAATTCTCTATTTTTGGTGTATATTTTTCATGCAGTTTTTCATCTACCCGAACGACTCCTTTTTCCCACAAAGATTTGAGTACTTGAATTGCAGAAAAATCTTCTATAATCAAAGCAATTTCGTTTACCGAAAGCATTGTTGTATTTTGCAGTGCTTTCACGACCAATATTTCGGGTTCTGTTAATATTTCGATTGCATCGAAATTAGGATCGACCAAACGAACGTAGGTTAAACTTTCTAATTTCAGGGCAGATGGTAACGCATTGCGGTAAACATCACCTAATGAACACATATAATAAGAAGCTATCCACTCCCATAGCTCTATTTGTTTTTGGGTTACCAAAGGTTCTTGATCGAGGAAAGCATGGATGCCTTTTGTTTTATATAATTCTGGCTTATTTTGATGCAATGAGTGTACTATTCCTGTATACAGTTTTTGCGTTCCGAATGGTACCGAAACACGCTGACCGACTTTTATTTGCTGTAAATCATACTTGGAAAGATGATACGTAAACGTACCATTTAACGAAAGTGGTAAAATAATTTCGGCAAAATAATTCGTTGTCATTTTATGAGTTTAGGTTCACAAGTTAATAAGATTCTGATAAGAATTGAAAGGTAAATTTTAGAAATATTTTTTGCATTTATCATCTATAATAATACTTTATTTTTTTTCCAACATCCATCTTTCATTTGATTGAAAATAAAAGTATAAACTCTTCTAATGTTACAAAATAGATGATATAATAGATATTGCCATTATATAAATGCCAATTTTTTCGATTGTTATTTTTTTATAGTCGCTTTATTACTAATATTTACAACGCTATCGCTCAATAAATATAGAAGTTAAAAGAATAGTTAAATTTACATTGCTTACATATATATATTATATCTTTATACTTAAAATGAATTAATTTATTATAATATGAAACTATTTTTCACATTAACCACTTTTTTCACCTTGGCTCTATTTTCTTGTAGCACAAGTATCAAACAAAACCAATTACTATCAGGAACAATTGTAAGAGATTGTACAGGAACTTATATTCGTGTTAATAATATGGAGGACTATTTGGTTTGTAACAATGAGCTGCTTTCGGACAAAAAAGATGGTGAAACTGTAAGTGTTATTTATAATTTTGAGAAAAATTGTAAAGAGCCAGCAGATAAAGCAACTTGTCTGATGTATCATGAACATAAAGGCAAGATTACAATCAAGAAAAAAAATAGTTAAACAAAAAAATCCACTCAGTTCGGGTGGATTTTATCATAACACAGAACAGGTTATTTTATTTTTTTACGACGCTCTAATTCTTTTTCGATCAGCATCAGCTCGCGCCCTGTCTGTCCTGCAACAGAAGTGTTTTCTTGTGCACGACGAATCAAATAAGGCATTACTTCCTTTATTGGGCCATAAGGTAAATATTTTGCAATATTGTATCCTAAATGCGCAAGATTAAATGAAATATTATCGCTCATCCCAAATAATTGTCCAAACCAGAAGTTTGGATTATTTTTCTCGATTCCGTTTTCGTTCATTAGTTTAGCGAGCAATTCACAACTACCTTCATTGTGCGTACCTGCAAATAAACCAAAACGCTCGTGGTGAGAGGCAATAAATTCTAATGCCAAGTCGTAATCTCTATCCGATGCTTCTTTGTTTGGCTGTATTGGCGACGGGTAAGCTTCTGCTTGTGCACGTTCACGCTCTTTCTCCATGTATGCACCACGCACAATTTTATATCCTAGAAAGTAGTTGTCTTTTTGTGCTTTTTCATACATGGTTTTCAGATATGCTAAACGATCGTGCCGATACATTTGTAGTGTATTCCAAATTACGGGACGTTTTTGGTTGTATTTCATCATCATCTCGTCGCACAAATCGTCTGCGGCATCTTGCATCCAAGTTTCCTCGGCATCGATCATGATATTAACATCTAATTGATAACCTTTCTCACAAACATCTTCGAAGCGTTTTCTTGTATTTTCCCAAGCTTTGGTTTCTTCTGGATTGAGTTGAGTTTTTTTACCAACTTTTTCCCACAATTCTATTCGACCAAAGGCCGTTGGTTTGAAAACCACAAACGGGATCGAAGGGTTGTTTTTACTTATATCAATAAGTTCGAGCATTACGTCGCGCACGTGATCGAAATCACTTTCTTCTGTTTGCCCTTCTACCGAATAATCTAAGATAGAACTTACGTGATAGCGATACAATTCATTGGCAACCTTGATGGCTTCTTGCGGTGTTTCTCCACCTACGAATTGAGAATAAATAGTTTTTCTGATGAGAGGCTTCACCATCGGAAAACTCACCAAAAATGGTGCAATATTAAAAATTTTACCTCCTAATTTAGTCAACCCTTCATTTCCGATGAGTTTGAAAAGAAGATGAGCCTTTTTCAACTCTTGATCAGACTTTACTTGAAAAGCATATTCAGTATTATCGAACAAAGACATGCGCTATAAAATTTAGTATAATCAATTAACTTTTTACAAATTTACATATAAAAAAAACCTACAAGCAAACAACTTATAGGTTTTTGTTTATGATAACAATAGAAATTAATAGTTCGAAGTAAAACAACTTCTATTTTCTATTGTTTAGCAGCTCTTTTCGCGTACTTACTTCTAAACTTATCAATACGTCCTGCGGTATCTACTAATTTTTGTTTACCTGTATAAAAAGGGTGTGAGGTAGAAGAAATCTCCATTTTCACTAACGGATACTCTACTCCATCAACCTCTATGGTGTCTTTTGTTTCAGCACATGAACGCGTAATAAACACTTCTTCGTTTGACATATCTTTGAATGCCACTAAACGATAATTACTTGGGTGGATATCTTTTTTCATAAAACTATGATTACTTATTCAACTTTACTAACGGAGTGCAAAGATAACAAAATATCTATACTAAACAATAAAAATAAAGTAAATTTATTCTTTATATTTGTTTGATAATTTAAAACCAAATGAAATTACGCAACATCTTATTGGGCACTACTCTTTTGGGTGGTATTGTGTTACAATCTTGCCGGGATGATTTTGATTATGATCCTATTAGCACAGGGATTTCATTCAATCGTGACACCCTTAGTGTTGATACGGTTTTCAATCATCGAAAATCTGAAACTTATGTCCTAAAAATCTACAATAACGACAAAGACAACAAAGTTATTCCTAAAATTTACCTCAACAAAGGTAATAATTCTTACTTTCAAATCAATGTCGATGGACGCGCTGGGAAAGATTTTGAGAATGTAGCTATCCGTGGACGCGATAGTATATTTGTCTTTGTAGAAATCCATGCAAAAGACGCCCCAAACAATCCATTGTATGATGACGAACTAGTTGTAGAAACTACTAGCGAAAAGAAGCAAGTGAAATTATTATCATGGATCGAAAATGCAAATTTCTTGCAAGACCAAACTATCAGTTCTACATCGTGGGATGCCAATACTTCCCAAGTAATTAGCGGAAACGTCGTAGTGCAACAATCCTTAAATATTAGTGCTGGATCGAAAGTCTATTTTGAGAAAGATGCAAAACTTACCATTAATGACGATGCGCAGTTTACGGTAGAAGGAAATGTAAACAATTATGTAAAGTTTCGCTCGGCAAGACATGATTCTCGGTATGATTCTTTACCAAATCAGTGGAACAAAATAGAGCTGAAACCTCGATCAACTTCGATAATCAACTATGCAAAAATCATCGGTGGACAAATCGGGTTAGAAGTCAATCAAGCCAATTTAGACATCAGAAATAGCTATATTGTAAACCATCAAAACTTTGGAATTTTGGCTAATAATGCCGAAATTCTCGGGGTAAATCTTTTGTTAAATAATGCTAACAGTGCCGCACTTGCCTTAACCAATGGTGGAAAATACGCTTTCTATCATTCTACTTTTGCAAATTATTTTAGCATGATTGGTACTGCAGGACCAGCCTACTCATTATATTTGAGCAATACAGATCTGGATGAACAACAAAGTAATCCACTAACCCAAGCTATTTTTGCCAACTCTATTTTCTATAGTGATCGTTCGGCAAACGCCGTCGCATTTCATAAAAATAATTCGGTTGCCTTTAATTATTTATTCGACACGAATTTGCTAAAAAACCTAGATACTTCTACGCTAGACACGACTTCAACACCAGGATTTTCGGCAAGTATAATAGGAGATCCGCTCTTTATCAATCCATTTTATACGGGTAATAATTTACGTTTAAAAGAAGATTCTCCAGCTATCGGCAAGGGCAAATCTAGTTATGCTACGCAGTATCCACTTGATATTTATGGAATGAATCGTACTGTTTCTCCGAATTTGGGAGCCATCCAATAAAAATATTTCTAGTATAAATATTAGCTACATTCAAAGAAAATAGCTGTTTTTATAATTATAAAAACAGCTATTTTCTTTTCACTAATACGATAGAACTCATCCTACCGAACTATTATTATATTATTCTTTGATTAGTTTTGCTGTGAATCTTCCTTTTTCGGTCATCAAAACCAACTGATAAATCCCTTTTTCTAGATTCTGCAACGACAATTCATTTGTATTGGTTATCCCTTTGCTCCGTAGCTGTCCTTCTATGTTATAAAGCTCATAAGCTTTTGCTTTGATATGCTTATTCCATTTCACTGTATTTTGGGTAGGATTTGGGGTAAGCACAAGAAGATTTTCTGTATAATCTGCCACTCCCATAGAAGCCGATGCACCTGCAAAATGCATGGTCGATGCTACAGCACCTTTGATTACTTGAACCAGGTAATCTTTGTCTAAATTGGCGATTGTATCTCGACTAGTGTGTGGATAAGGCGAATGGTTACCTTCGAACAAACCTGTGATTACAAAACCAGCATTCTGAAAAGGCATATAGTCTGAGGAATATGCATAGCTTTGTTCGGTTGCTAATGAGGTGTATAAACCAAAAATATTTGCCATTTGTTGGGTAACTACTCGAGATGCTTGATTGTTGTGTTGTGGTGAAGAGTTGTCGTATTCACAGATAACTTTATTATTTACTTTACCGTTTACACCTCCGATTTCATCGATATTGAACACCAATTTTATGTTGATGTTTTCTGGTATCACTTTTTGTTCTACATAAGCTTTACTGCCCAATAGACCTATTTCTTCAGCAGTAAAATGGATAAATTTAATAGAATATTCGGTTTCGACATCTTTTAGTAAACGAGCTATTTCTAGAAGAGCGGTTGTCCCCGAGCCATTATCATTTGCGCCTGGTCCATTGATTGTATCATAATGACCATCGACTATAATATACTCATCGGGGTATTTAGTACCTTTTTTGGTAACAATAATATTATAGGTCGTTTTACCATTGAGCGTGAAAGCATGTAATTCGATATCCGAATAACCCATTTCTTGATAGAGACCGAGTAGCCATTTTCGTGCTTTTTCGTGCGCAAGACTTCCGTCGCGTTTCTCACCAAAACTTACAAAGTTTTCGAGGTTTGTATAAATTGACTCTGCATTAACTTTATCAACTACTGATTGTATGTGCGATTGATATGTTTGTGCGTTGCTCCACTGAGCAACGATTAATCCAAGAACGATAAAAATTTTTCTCATGTGTTTATTAAAATCCTACAAATTTAAACATTTCACCCCTTCTGTTGCTGTTTTTCTTATCGTATTAATTTTGGAAGAATAATTTATTTCATCTGCTTTTGGGTCGATATAATAGATCGGACAGTTGTTGGGCACAAAATCTAGTAAAGATGCTGCTGGATACACTTGTAGAGATGTGCCGATTACCAAAAACAAATCAGCCTGCAGAACGAGCTCTATTGCTTTTTCCATCATCGGTACGGCTTCTCCAAACCATACAATATAAGGTCTGAGTTGTGCACCATCTTCGGCCAAATCTCCAAGTACGATATCATCCCACCAATCTACTGCCAACGATTTATTCTTTTCGCTGCATGCTTTTGTTAGTTCACCATGCAAATGGATAACTTGTGTAGAACCTGCTTTTTCGTGTAAATTATCTACATTCTGTGTAATGATATTTACGTGATATTTTTCTTCTAATTTTGCCAAATACTCATGTGCGGCATTGGGCATTACGTTTTTTAATTGTCTTCTTCTTTGGTTATAAAACTCCAACACCAAAGCTGGGTTTCTATGCCAACCGTCGATCGAGGCTACTTCCATGATATCATGATTTTCCCACAAGCCGTTACTATCTCGAAATGTAGAAATTCCACTTTCTGCACTGATACCGGCTCCCGTTAGAACAACAATATTTTTCATCTTTCTATTTTTTGTAGAGGGTAAGATAAGCTTTTCTCTTTTATTGGCTGAAAAATGATATACAAAAAAGCCTCGATTAATCAAAACCGAGACCTTTTCTATAAAATCTAAAATGCCAATCTACGAAATAGAGACTATGAATTTGGCTTTATTAGTGTTTTGTAAAAACGTTCTATCGATACCTCATCAACAATATCCTAGTTATATTAACTTATAGTTTTGATAGGATGATAGTAGATTGTTTTAGTAAACATATTCGTTTTTCTCAATAATCAGTTGAGCTATATCATTTTTCAAGTTAACAACGTTTGGATATTCATTGTAACGAGTGAAACGACGTAGACCAGACAACATCATTCGTTGTTCATCACCTTCTGCAAACGAAACAATTCCTCTTGTAGCTTCTGTTTTGATGATTTCTACTGATTTAAATAATTGTAACTGCACCAATTTCACAGCATTTGCTGCTACATCATTTCCTTTTACAGCTGCAATTTTCTCTGCACGCAACATGGCAGATTCTACCATATAAATTTCTTGCATTATACGAGATGCGGCCAAAATCAATTGTTGGTGTTTTTCTAAATCAGCTCCAAATTTTTGCAAAGCTGCACCGGCAACCATGAAGAAAGCTTTTTTCAGGTTGATGATGATTTCTTTTTCTTGTGCAAAAAGTTCGGTATAATCAGGTATATCGAATGAAGGTATGCTCATCAACTCATTAGCCACATCCATAGCAGGCGTCATCAAGTCTATTCGTCCTTGAAAAGCTCTTTTCACCAACATAGAGATACAAAGCAACGAGTTGATTTCGTTGGTACCTTCGTAGATACGAGAGATACGAGCATCGCGCCAAGCAGCTTCCATTGGCATTTCTTTAGAGTAACCCATTCCTCCGTAAATTTGGATTCCTTCGTCTGATGCTTTTTGTGCAGCTTCTGATATCCATACTTTTAGTATAGATGCTTCTATTGCATACTCTTCGATTCCTTTCAGTTCGGCTTCGTTATGCGGCATTCCTTTTGCGATGTTATCTTCAATTGCATCTTGAATATCTTTTGCTGCGCGGTAAGCACCTGCTTCGGATGTAAAAGTTGCAACTGCCATATCGGCTAATTTTTCTTGGATTGCTCCAAAAGTATTGATCGATACGTTGAATTGTTTTCGCTCAGATGCGTATTGTAGAGAATTGTTTAATACGCGGCGTTGTGCATCTAAACATGCTGCACCTAATTTGATACGTCCAACATTTAGAGCATTCATAGCTATTTTGAATCCTCCATTACGTTCTCCTAATAAGTTTTCTACTGGTACACGTACTTCGTTGAAGAATACTTGACGAGTCGATGAAGAAACGATTCCTAATTTATCTTCTTCTTCACCTAAAGAAAAGCCTTCACCTGCTTTATCTTTTTCTACGATGAAAGCTGTAATATTTTTGTCATCATCGATACGTGCGAACACGATGAAAATATCAGCAAATCCTGCGTTGGTGATCCACATTTTTTGTCCTGTGATGATATATTCTTTTCCATCTTCAGACAAAACAGCTTTTGTTTTACCTGAGTTTGCATCTGATCCTGCTTCGGGTTCTGTTAAGCAATAAGAAGAAAACCATTCACCGGTTGCTAATTTTGGTAAATATTTTTGTTTTTGCTCTTCTGTCCCGTACAATAAGATAGGCATAGTTCCGATTCCGGTGTGTGCTCCAAAAGCTGTAGCAAGTGATCCGGTAGCACCTGAGATGTAATCACACACCAACATTGTAGTAACGAATCCCATGCCCAATCCTCCATATTCTTCTGGGATAGATATTCCTAATAATCCTAATTCTCCTATTTTACGCATCAATTCTTCGATAAGTGCGTAATCTTTCTTTTCTATTTGATGTTTTTTTGGAACAACTTCTTTGTCGATAAATTCTTTTGCAGACTCGATAATCATTCGTTGTTCTTCTGAGAAATCTTCATAAGTGAAGATATCGTTATAAGTGGCATTTTTAACTAAATACTCACCTCCGATTAATCTATTTGGTTGTGTTGACATAATTTTTATTCTTGATGTTTTATTTGTTATCTTCTGGAATCATCTTCGGATTGGAAACCATCCGAAGATGATTTTTTTATCTTAGGTATTCGAATACAGAAGCTGCGCCTTGCCCTGTTCCTACACACATGGTTACTACTCCATATTTTGCTTTCTGAGCCTCCATCTCGTGCAATAGTTGAACAGTAAGTTTTGTTCCTGTGCATCCTAGCGGATGACCTAAGGCTATTGCTCCACCGTTGACATTTACTTTTGCAGGATCTAATCCTAATTCTCGTACAACTGCTACCGATTGAGAAGCAAAGGCTTCGTTGAGTTCGAACAAATCGATATCTTCTACTTTCAGACCTGCTTGTTGTAAGGCTTTTGGCACAGCATACAGTGGTCCAATCCCCATGATACGTGGAGGTACACCTACCGTAGAATAAGCCATTAGACGAGCAACTGGTTCTAAGCCTAGTTCTTTGACCATATCTTCTGACATAACCATTACAAAAGCTGCACCGTCTGACATTTGTGATGAGTTACCTGCTGTTACAGATCCGCCTTGTGCAAAAACTGGACGTAATCTTGCTAAACCCTCTAAAGAAGTATCTGCTCGTGGACCTTCGTCAACTTTGAATTCTATTCTCTTGGTTTGCATTTTTTCGTTTGCATCCAAAAAATTATAATCAACTTCTATCGGAACGATTTGCGAAGCAAATTTTCCTTCTGCATTAGCTTTTAATGCTTTTTGGTGAGACTGAAAAGAGAATTCATCTTGTTCTTCTCTAGAAACTTTATACTCTTTAGCAACTTCTTCAGCCGTCAGCCCCATTCCCCAATAATAATCTGGGTGTTTGCTAGATAAATTGGTATCGGGCATAGGTTTGAAACCTCCCATAGGGATATACGACATAGATTCTGCACCACCTGCGATGATGCACTCTGCCATTCCTGTTCTAATTTTTGCAGCTGCTAGTGCAATGGCTTCAGAACCTGAAGCACAATAGCGATTTACGGTAACTCCTGGGACTTTGTCTGTATCTAACCCCATTAAAGAGATAAGACGAGCCATATTGAGTCCTTGTTCTGCTTCTGGCATGGCACAACCTACGATAAGGTCGTCGATTCTTGCAGGATCTAAATTCGGAAGGTCTTGCATAAGTCTTTTTATCACCACTGCCGACATATCATCTGGGCGAGTGAAACGTAATGTTCCTTTTGGTGCTTTACCAACAGCCGTTCTATATCCTGTTACTATATATGCTTGTTTCATTTTTATTATAATTTTAGACGATTACTAGTTACGTAATGGTTTTCCGGTTTTCAACATATGTTGGATACGCTCTAAGGTTTTTCTTTCTCCACATAGTGATAAGAAAGCTTCACGCTCTAAGTCTAGTAAATATTGTTCGCTTACTTCTGTGGATTCTGACAAGTTTCCTCCAGTCATTACATAACCTAATTTATTAGCAATCAAACGATCGTGATCAGTAGCAAAATTACCTGCCACCATAGAATCTGTTCCTACGTAGAACATCCCCATAGCTTCGCGTCCTAACACTCTAATTTTTTCACGTACAGGTTGGGTATAACCGGCTTCGGCTAAAAGGATTGCTTGTTTTTTTGCTTCAGCAATCTGGCGATCTGTATTGACTACAATAACGTCTTGATCGCGAACGATTCCCATATTCTTAGCTTCGTAGGCAGAAGTTGCTACTTTAGCTGTTGCGATATTCATAAAGTAATCGCGTAAGTGGTTCACTTTCACATCATCTTTTAGAAGATTCATCATTGCACGGCGTGTGAATTCTTTAGAACCTCCTCCTCCTGGAATAAGACCAACGCCAACTTCTACCAAACCAATATATGTTTCAGCAGCCGCTACCATTTTGTCTGCATGGATAGAGACTTCGCATCCGCCACCTAAAGCCATTCCGTGTGGTGCAGAAATTACTGGTATTGATGAGTAGCGTACGCGCATCATCGTATCTTGGAACATTTTTATTGCCATATTCAGCTCCCACCAGTCTTGTTCTGCAGCCATCATCATAATCATGGCTAGATTTGCTCCTACAGAGAAGTTATCGGCTTGGTTTCCTATTACAACCCCTCGGTATTCTTTTTCGGCAAGATCGATTCCTTTGTTGATTCCCTGGAGAACACCTCCTCCAAGAGAGTTCATTTTCGAACGGAACTCGATATTGATGATCCCATCTCCTAAATCTTGGATAGAACATTCTTTATTCGACCAAATTTCGTTGGTTTTTCGTATATTATCTAAGATGATAAATGCGTCTTGACCTGGAATTGGATCGAAAGTTTTGGTATTTTGATTGTAGAATAACTTTTTACCATTTTCTATTTTATAAAAACTATCCGCTCCAGTTTTGGCCAATTCTTTTACCCAATCTGCAACTTGATAACCTTCGACTTCTACTAATTCGATCCCTTTTTGTAATCCTACCAAATCCCAAGTTTCGAAAGGTCCGATTTTCCATGCATATCCCGTTCGGATTGCGTCATCGATAGGATAGAAAACATCGGTAATTTCGGGAACTCTTTGCGATACATAAGCAAACAATGATGCAAAATGTTTTCGGATTAATTCTCCTGCTTTACCTGAATCTTTGAGCAAAACAGTTAATTTATTTTTCGTAGACCCTGCTTGTTTTGCAGCTTCTACTGCAGCAACTTTTGCTCTTACCATTGGACGGTAGGTCAGTGAATCGAGGTCTAATGCGAAACGATTCCAGCTTCCGTCTTCGGCTTTTTCTTTGTAATAAAATCCTTTCCCGGTTTTATCTCCTAAGAATTTATTATTAATCAAGAAGTCTAAGAATTTAGATTCTTTTAGTTCTTGAATCATTTGATCCTGAGTGGCGTTTTGTTGTAATCCTTTGGTTACATTGTAAGCTGTATCTAATCCTACCAAATCACCTAACTTGAAGGTTCCAGTTTTCGGACGACCTAGGATAGATCCTGTCAAGGTATCTACTTCTTCAATTGTCAGTCCGATTTCTTGGGTCAACTCCATGATTTTTGCCATCGAATAAACGCCTACTCTATTCCCGATAAATCCTGGAGTATCCTTACACAACACTGGTGTTTTCCCTAGATATAGGGAAGCGTAGTTTTGGAAGAATTCGACAACTTTGTGATCGGTTTTTGGTCCAGGAATAATTTCGAAAAGCTTTAGATACCGTGGTGGATTGAAGAAGTGGGTACCACAGAAGTGTTTTTGGAAATCTTCTGTACGACCTTCGGCCATTAAATGAATAGGAATTCCGGAAGTGTTCGTGGTAATAAATGTACCGGGTGTACGAAGTGCATCTACTTTTTCGAACATAGATTTTTTGATATCCAAACGTTCGATGATTACTTCTATCACCCAATCAGAGTTTTTGATTTTATCTAAATCATCATCAAAATTTCCTACCGTAATGCGCGAAGCAAAAGCTTTGTCATAGATCGGTGAAGGATTGCTTTTTAGAGCAGCATCTAAATGTGATTGTGCAGTACGGTTGCGTACTATTTTGCTCTCTAAGGTAAGACCTTTGGCTTGTTCTTGCGGAGTGAGCTCGCGCGGAACCATATCCAGCATCAAGACTTCGAGTCCGATATTGGCTAGATGACAAGCAATACCAGACCCCATTACACCTGATCCTAAAACGGTTACGTGTTTAATGTGTCTTCTCATAATTGTTTTTAAATATTTTTTTATCGGAAATTAATCGGTTTATATCATACATCACTTCAAGAAAAACCTTCAATCGTTCGGGAGAAATATTGTTTGTAATCACCTCATTGAACTGAAATACGGTTTGTCTTGAAATATCTCGCATACGTAAGCCTTCCTTGGTTAGTGTTACCAAAACACTGCGCCCATCTTCTGGATTTGGTATGCGCTCGATGAAATTTCTTGCTTCTAATTTATTGAGTGTTCGAGATAAACTCGTTGGCTCGATTCCCATTTTCGGACCAAGAGATGTGCTTGGCGTTCCATTTTTGGGATCAATAGATAATAAAGTAAAAGCATAAACCATTGTAGATTCGTACTTGCTTGCTTGTTCGTTGTACATTTTTTGCACCGCAAGCCAAGTTGTCCTTAATAAATAATCGATGGTTAAATCTTCTCTTACCATATTATAATATAAATATTGCATATATGTTAGAAACAAATATATAAAAAATTATTATGCAAGCATAGTAAATAAAATATTTTTACATTTTCGTAAATTTATCTATTCTTTGCTACTTCAATGTTTCCTAATTATGAAATTTAATCGAATAAGAAACTCTACATTACATATTTTTCGTATGAAAATCATTCGAAAATTGCTTGTACATTCGTAATATCTTAATAACCATAGCCCTTATACAGAAAGTAATATATGAAAAATATTGCGAATTCTAAAGTAACCTTTGCTGCGCTACTAATTATCTTCGGGATAATTAGTAGCAATTCTTGAGACTTCTCTGAGCTTTGATTGAAATTCTTTTAATTCTTCTTCATGTGATCACGAAACACTTTCATAGAAAAAAATAATTATTTATTTTAGTATAACTAAATCAAAAACACATGGAATATGTTTGAAATTTATCAAGACAAAAAAGAAGAATTTCGATTTCGATTGAAAGCTAAGAACGGTCAAAATATTTTAGCCAGTGAAGGTTATGTGAGCAAACAAGCCTGTTTGAAAGGAATAGAATCGGTGAAAAAAAATGCTAGTGATGACAGCAAATTCAAACTAAAAGAAACAAGCAACAGTAAATGGCATTTTAATTTGGTTGCCGGAAACGGACAAGTTATTGGGACAAGCCAATTGTACGAATCAGAAAATGGAGCGAAAAAAGGCATAGAATCTGTGAAAAACAATGCGCCAGAAGCTGATATCATCGAACTTGAGAATGAATAGAAAAAAGTATAGCCTTGCAAAAAACATGCAAGGCTATATCTAATTAACACAATATGAAAAAAACTTACTACTTTCTATTTTAAATGTGAGCGCAACATCCAAGCTGTTTTTTGGTGTTGCTCTAATAAGCCCGTTAGATAATCTGATGTCGCTACATCTGGATACTCTTCGATTTCTTGGATAGCTTTATTCAACGATTCGCAAATGGTTTCGTGATCTTTGAGTAGCTCTTCAATAAAAGTTAAACTATCGTATTTTTCTTTACGTTCTTCTTTTAACTGTGTCAACTCTAAATACTCACTCATAGTAGCAGGCGCATAGTATTGTTTGGTTCTGATTTTTTCTGCAACATCATCAATAACCACTTGTAGTTCGGTATACAACTCTTCGAAATATACGTGAACGGTTTTGAAATCTGGTCCCTCTACATTCCAATGTGCGTTACGAGTTTTTAGATATAAAATGCTTTCGTCCGCTAATAGTTGACTTAGAATTTCTGCTACTTTTTTATTTTGTTCTTTTGTTAACATAGTTCCTTATTTTTGGTTATAGAGCAAATATCCGATTTTTTACCCAATTTCTATATTAATTTTCAATGATATTAGCAATACTATGATAGGATTTTCTTATACTTACTTAATAAGAAATTATTTTTTTTATGATTAATCTCCTACCTTTCTACTAACTTTTCGTGCATCACTTGTTTTTCGAAAGTAAACTCAGCGTACCTCAAACGTTCTTCTCGATAACGGACTGCAAAATAAAGGAGAAAAACCCAGTTACACATCAAGAACTAATAAAAATCATTAAATTTACTCTTGAAAATAATATAGTATGGAATTGGTTTTTGGCATGACTTGTTATCGTTATTTGCAACCCTTTCATTTAGTTAACCTTATAGCAAACAAGCCGAAAGTCAACATTCCAACAGTTCATACTGATACGTAAACAAAGGGCATAAAAACAAAGCTTTTTCTTTCTGAGGTCTTGTATGAATTGTTCTCCGACACAAAAACTTCTCTTGCTTGTATTTTTTTTATTTGTATAAATATTTCGGTCTTTATGGTAGAACAATACTATAATTCGTTTTGCAAAAACTTACCGGTTACACTCTTCTTTTGTTTCACAATTTCTTCTGGTGTTCCAGTAGCGATTATTTTTCCGCCATTTCGTCCTCCTTCTGGCCCCACATCTATTATATAATCCGCTAATTTTATCACATCTAAATTATGCTCGATAATGATAACGGTATTGCCCAAATTTACGATCTGATCGATAACTTGCATCAAAACTTTTATATCCTCAAAATGTAGTCCTGTAGTTGGTTCATCGAGGATATATAAAGTTTTACCGGTTTGTTTCTTCGCTAATTCGGTCGCTAATTTTACGCGTTGTGCTTCTCCACCGCTTAGGGTTGTCGATTGTTGCCCCAAAGTGATATATCCCAGACCAACATCCTGTAACATTTTAGTGTATTGATAGATTTTTGGGATAGGCTCGAAAAACTCTACTGCTTCATTCACGGTCATATCAAGCACATCAGCAATTGATTTTCCTTTGTACCGAACTTCTAGCGTTTCCCTATTAAATCTCTTTCCGTGACAGGTTTCGCATTTTACATGAATATCGGGCAGAAAATTCATTTCGATTACGCGCATTCCTGCTCCTTGGCAAGTTTCACATCGACCTCCCTTCACATTAAACGAAAATCGACCAGGCTTATATCCTCTAATTTTAGACTCGGGCAAATTGGCAAATAAATTCCGAATATCCGTAAAAATACCGGTATAGGTTGCAGGATTAGAGCGAGGTGTACGCCCGATAGGTGATTGATCAACATCGATCACTTTATCTAGATGTTCTAGACCTTCTATTTTTTTGTACGGCATCGGTTCTTTCTCTGCACGGAAAAAATGATGATTGAGGATTCTGTACAGTGTTTCATTAATCAAGGTAGATTTTCCACTTCCCGAAACGCCTGTCACTACCACCAGTTTTCCTAGAGGAATTCTAACATCTACATTTTTTAGATTGTTTCCAGTTGCACCATTCAAAACTAATTCTAAACCATTTCCTTCTCGCCTTTTTTTTGGAATTTCTATTCTTTCTTCTCCGTTGAGGTATTCTGCTGTTAGCGTATGCGTTTTCATCATTTCGGTAGGAGAGCCCAACCAAACAATTTCACCTCCTTTTCTTCCAGCTTTTGGCCCGACCTCTATTACATAATCCGATTCGAGTATCATATCTTTATCATGCTCCACAACCAGAACAGAGTTGCCTATATCGCGTAATTTTTTCAAAGATTCTATTAAGCGAACATTGTCGCGTTGATGCAGTCCTATACTGGGTTCATCGAGGATATATAATACATTTACCAATTGAGATCCAATTTGTGTAGCCAACCGTATTCGTTGTGCTTCTCCTCCCGAGAGTGTTCCTGATGGTCTATTGAGTGATAAATAATCCAAGCCGACATCTAACAAAAATTGCAAACGTGTTGCGATTTCTTTTAGTATTTCTTGTGCAATTATATTGGTTGTTTTATCCAAGATTTTCGGGACTTGCTCTATCCAGGTGGCAAGTGCACTAAGATCCAATGAGGCTACTTCGGCAATATTTTTATTATCGATTCTGAATTGTAACGATTCGGGTTGTAGTCGTGTTCCGTGACATGTCGGGCAGGTTACTTTTCTAGAAAAGCGTTTGGTAAATGTATGATTTGATGGGTGAGTTTTATCGCTAATGATGGTTTGAAAAAAACTTTCGAGCCCCTCGAAATCTAGTTTATATACTTTTTTTACATCGGCAAATTTCAGTTGAACATCCAGCGTTTCGTTTACTCCGTTTTTCAGGTCGTCTCGAAAAGCTTGTGGTAATTTACCGTAAGGGGTTTTTTCGTCCACGTTATGTTTTACAAAAATTCCTTCGAGTTGTGTTTTCAGTCGAGTTGTGTTTTTCAACACCTCAAAAACAGGCGCCAAATTATCTTTTAATGATTTTTTTGGATCATCAAATATCAAATCAAAATTAGGTTCTTTTAACTCTCCTAATCCTGCACAAGTTGTACATGCACCTTTGGGTGAATTGAATGAAAAGGTGTTCGGTTCTGGCAAATCATACGATAATCCTGTTGTAGGACACATCAGGTTCTTACTGAAGAATTTTGTTCCTCCCGATTCATAATCGTAGACCATCATCACTCCATCTCCTTGCTGAAAAGCTTGTAGAATACTCGAACGCAATCTTTCGTCTGTAATAGAATCCTTGAGGATTAATCGATCGATGATAAGTTCTACGTCGTGTGCTTTATAACGGTCTAGCATCATCCCAGGCTCTATATCTCGTATTTCACCATCGACCCGAACCTTATCGAATCCTTTTTTTGCAAGCAATACAAAGAGTTCTCTGTAATGTCCTTTTCTATATTTAACCAAAGGTGTCATCAGAGCAATTTTACGCTCATGGTATTCTTGCCTTACCAAATCGATAATTTGATCTTCGGTATATGCTACCATTGGCTCATTTGTCTCGGACGAAAAGGGTGTAGCAACACGTGCATATAACAAGCGCAAGTAGTCATATATTTCGGTAATTGTCCCGACAGTAGAGCGAGGATTTTTAGAAGTTGTTTTTTGCTCAATAGCAATCACTGGAGAAAGTCCTTCTATTTTATCTACATCGGGTCTTTCTAATCCTCCTAAAAACTGACGGGCATAAGCATTAAAGGTTTCTATGTAACGACGCTGACCTTCTGCATATATTGTATCAAATGCAAGTGAAGATTTTCCACTCCCACTTAAGCCTGTAATTACCACCAATTCATTTCGCGGAATCTTTACATCAATATTTTTAAGGTTATGTTCGCGCGCTCCATAAACTTCTATAAACTCCTGACTCATAATCTAAGAAACAATGTGCAAAAATACGACCAATTACTGAGATTTACAGAGGTTTCTTTAGCTAAAATATCTCTTCGTTTGCAAAAGAAGAATATTCTGTCGAGAAATAGAATTAGAGTTTATTTTAGATGGTTGATAAATGTATCGATGTACATTCAACCAGTAGACCAATCTCTTTTCTTGGGAAAAGGTATTATTTTATTTTTTTTGGCTCTCGAATTTCGTAATATATACGTGATTGCAACAACAAACTATCGGTTTCTTTTGGGTCGTTGAGAAATACTTCCCAATATTTTTCACCCAATTTTAGTTGTTGCGATTCTGCATATTTTCTCATCAATGTCATGGTTGTCGCTTTCTTGCTTCGTGGTCCGATATGCAAGGTGAGCAAATATTTTCCTTTTGGGATGATGACCTTCTGTAGTTTTTTATTCATCGGGAAATTCTCATTGAATGGGATACCACTATAAAAAGTTGTATGTTTTTTTATCGTATCCCATGTAGAATAATAAATCGTTGGAAAACCTAAATCCATATGCCATTCTTCTTCCTTATTCACCAAGACATCATAAATTGCTTCGAATGACTCATCTATTTTACTTAAAATTTTCTTTTCATTCAGATTGCTTTCGCTTTTCATAGCAATCAACGACTTGTCTGGCATATCGTAAATTTGATATTCTCCTACAATTAGTTTTCCTTCTTTTCGCTGTTTCTTAAGGTCGGTTTTGACGTATTCGTCTAACTGATTCAGGCTTTTTTCTATCTTATTGTCTTCTCTCTGGAATAAATTATACCATCGATATAGATAGGGCATTTTCTGGCTTTCGTATCGGACTTTTATAAGGGTTTTCGAGTTATTTGTAGCTTCGAAAGTTACGAGAAGTGTTCCATTTTCTGTCCACCCACTATTATCCACTTCATACAAAACAAATTCATTAATCGAGTTGTCTACAATTTTCAGTTCTCCATTTCCTATATCCGACTTTTCACTTTGCCATCGTAAATATGCATTTATATCGCGCGGGTTTGGTGAAATTTCTTTTTTCACCTCTTCATCATCGGCCATAAAATCTTCCCACTGTGAAAAATTTTGCAAGTTATTAAACTCCTCATACACAAGCCCTACAGGAGCATCGAGCTCTAATTCGTATTCACCTATTTCGGTTTTTGGCAGAAAAATTGGCAGAACCAAAATCAGGGCAATAAAAATTGCAAGCAGTAAACTTAATTGTTTCATAACGATAAATGTCGAGCACAAAAATAAGATTATTCTTAACTTTTATTTATGCATAAAAACAATTACTTTTGATATTCTAATTTATCGACTATGGATTTAACATCTTTATTGCAAGGCCCGATGGGAAATCAGCTGTTACAAACCGTAACAAATCAATTGGGTATAAACGAGAACCAAGCTCAATCGGCAATTTCATCTGCCTTACCAATCTTATTAACGGCACTTAACCAAAATGCTGTTAAAGGTGATGCACAAAATATCAACCAAGCTCTAGAAAAACACAACGGTAGTATTTTCGATAATTTTGCCAGCTTTTTAAGCAGTGGTGTTAATCAGCAAGATAGCTTAGGAATTTTGGGACATATTTTAGGCAGCAACCAAACAAAAGTAGAGAAATCTATTAGCGATTCATCTGGCTTGAGTTCTGCACAAGTATTGAGTGTCTTGACTATTTTGGCGCCAATTGTAATGAATTTTTTGGGCAAACAAAAACAACAAAACGGTTTAGATGCACAGGGAATTACAGGTCTTTTGGGCTCTTTGATAGGCGGAAAAAATTCTCCAGGTGGAGCTAATCTTTCTGGTTTCGAAAAACTTCTGGACCAGAATGGTGATGGGAAAATTACGGATGATTTAATGGATTTAGGGAGTAAGTTTTTGGGAGGTTTTTTCAAAAAATAACGAAACTTTACTTTCTGCAAAAGCAATTTCTTACTATTGATTTTACATTTAGATTGCTGTTTTTTTCCATAAAAAAAACGTTCTTGTATTTGTATGAACGTTTTTTTTCTTTTTACTTTTTTAGTTTAGTTATTTTCTACCTTATAAATTACCGTACCCCCAGCTTGTGCTTTCGGAAAAACTGTTAGATCTGCAATCTGTACATGTTCAGGTTGTTCTAATAAATATAAAATTGCATTTGCGATATCTTCTGCGAAAAGCGGATGATAGCCTTCGTAAACTTTCTTTGCACGTTCTACATCACCCTTGAATCGAACCAAAGAGAATTCGGTTTCCACTGCTCCAGGTGCCACATTAGAGACTTTTATCCCGTAAGGTAACAAATCGTATCTCATTCCTTTACTCAGAGATTCTACAGCTGCTTTCGATGCACAATACGTTGCCCCAAGCGGGTAAACTTCTTTTCCGGCAATAGAGGAAAGGTTTACGATATGAGCATTTTTTGATTCTTTGAGAAATGGCAAAACTGCTTTGGTTACAAATATTAATCCTTTTATATTAATATCTATCATTGCTTCTAAATCATCTAGATCTGCCTCATCAAAAGTAGACAAACCATGAGCGTTTCCTGCATTGTTGACCAAAACATCAATTGTTTGCCAATTTTTATCCAAGTGATCAAGAGCCTTAAAAACCGACTTTCTATCGCGAACATCAAATTGCAATGTAGTTATTTCTGTTTTGTGCTCGAGTTCTTTTTTCACTTCATCGAGACGCTCTTCACGTCGTCCACACAAAATTAGTCGGTAATTATCGGCTAATATCTCAGCTGTTGCGCGTCCTATTCCAGAGGTCGCACCAGTTATAAAAGCGGTTCTTTTCATGATTCTTATTTTATACGATAAGCAAAGTTTGCTTTAGACCGTCTAAGATACATGCGAGGAAGAAATTAAAAAAGGATTTGTCTTGTTTTCGTTCGATGTTTTCTACTTTTTTATTTTTCATTTCTCCGCGCGAATCTTTTTTCACTGCTATATTTCCGATAGCGGACAAAAATTTTCTTTTAGATCCATCATCTCTCAGTAAACTAACTTTTAGGTTCTGATAATAAACACCAAAATCTCCGTTGGCAACTTTATCATTTCCATCAAAATTAAAGGTTATTTTATTGAATTTTCCTTCGGCCGAAGCTTTGAGATAAGGCACTAAAAACGGGTCTAATTTTTTTGCAGGCAATTGGCTTATCGTGCCTTGAATATTGAATTTTTCTGAACGATCCATCGGATTGAAAGTCCATTTCGCTTTCAAATCCCCATTCATAAACTGCGATTGCCAATTGACAACAACGTCGGGTAATGATCTTTTTTTATAGCCAGAATTCACGTTATTGATAGTAGTTTGGATATTAGAAAATGTCAACTTACCTGTCCCTATACTTTTAGCAGTTTCTTCTTCATACTCCAAAACAGAATTTGCTATTTGTAGCTTTTTTATTCCTAAACCGAATTTCATCTCTCGAAGTTTTTGCGAGAACATTGTTTTTTTACGCAAATCATCAGGCGGAACCAAACTTCTATAAATATTGGCATGCATGCGATCGAGCTTCATGTATGTGCTTGTGAGAAAGAAATCATTCTGTTGACTGATTCCCCATTTTATACCATTCCCACTAATTTTTTCCACGCTCACCGTATACAAGTCGGATTGTACTTTCAGTTGGGCATTGAAGTTTTTACGGGACAATTTCGGTTTCAGAGACAGTTTATTCATTAACAAATTACCGTTATTAAACTCTATATTCCCGGTTGTCATATAATAAATGGAATTTACATCATAATTTAAGCTCGAAGAGCGTAGCAAAACATTTTTATAAGCGAACGGGATAGGATCTTTTATGGTTTTTGGGTCTATTTCTATATCATCAAAACGCAACCAAATATCCTTTAACTTCAGATTAGGTTCTTTCTTTCTATATGGTATCAACGACAATTCTCCGTTGAGCAACGAGAGTTTTTTCACCCTAATGTAATCGTTGAATTGTTGATTGGTTTGCCCTTGTCTTTGTGCAACTCTTCTTGGTTGCCCGAAAATGGTGAAAACAGGTTTATTGAAAATTACATGGTCAACACCCAATTGTTTTCCGTAATCATTCTTCAATCCGAAGACCCTCAAATTCACTCGATCAAAATCAAACTTTCCTTCTGATGTAAAACGAGAATGATCGACTGCAATCGTGTCTACTTGAAGATTGAAGTTGATTAAAAATTTTTGAGTTGTTTCATCCAATTTTCGTGCTATTGCTTGCTGATTTTTCTGATCAATGATCCGCACTTTTACCTCATCGAGTTTGATTGACTGTGTTTTGAAAAAAAATTGATCTTGCAGAAATCCCCAACGATTGTTATTCAACCTAAGAATTGGCGCTTCTATATCGAGCAAGGTATTGGCTAGAGTTTGGTTTTTATTGAACTGATTTTTAGAAATCAAGGGTTTCATCTTAAAATTCTTGAGCACCAGATTTCTATTCGTCAAATCTAAATCAGACGCGCGAATCGTATGCATTTCATTCAATCGATAATACATAGAATCGAGTTTTATTTTGAAGGTATTATAATCGATCGGAATTTGGTTTGTCCTGGTCAATTCATTCATTTTTATTCCCTCTATACTAAGATCTACATTGCTTATCGAATATTTTACTGTTTCTGCATTGGATAAAAGCGATTGTATTTTTCCTCTTTCTATCTGTAGTTGATGGATGGTGATTAGTTCGGTTTCATTTGCTTGCCTTTTTACATTTTCGATATTTTTTGTATTGTCTTTTTTGGGTTTTTCATCGGCCATTAAAATTGTGATTTTAGGCTGTGTAAATTTTATTAAATCAGTCTTAAAATACAGTTTATCTTCATTCGTAAAACCCCAATCCATCTTAGTTAACTGCAAAAGTGGAGATTCTAAGTCGAGTAAATCGTTGTTTGAATGGTTTGGATAAAACTTGTTACCTTTCATCCTCAACGGTTTCATTGTAAATTCATTCAACTCGAATTCACGAGGGTTTAATTTCACCTTCTTAGAGCGGATTATCTGATTATTTTTAACTATAAAAAATAGATCATTGACTTTGATTTGAAAGTCTGAAAAACGAAAAGGTATTTTTTTGTCCACTGTTCGTTCGCTGAACTTCACACCCTGAAAACCAATGTCAATTCCCTGCACTTGAGCCAAATGTAGTTTCCCATCAGTCGAAAACAAATTAAACTCTCCTTTTCTCACGTTGATTTTAGAGATTTTCAGGCTTTTCCCGACCTGCGCTTCGGTGGTATCTTTTGGTTCTTTGTTGCGATCGGGCAGGTAGTAATTGACAATTGGTTCGTGTATATTGATCGAATAAGCTGAGACTTCTTTCTGTGCAAGAAGCTTGATGAAGTTAATACCGACTACATCTATTTTCGCTACTTTTCCGGTCGCCTGGATAGAATCTTTTATTTGAGTAGAATCTTTTGGTGAAACAGAAACATCGCGCAAGGAAAGTGAAGACCTCAACAAAGAAAAGCGTAAATTTTCATAAGTTAGGTGATAAGGCGTATCGTTTTTCTCTTCGATAATTTCGGGTAATTTGCTATTGATAAGATAGGTAATGAGTTGGCTTAGAATAAAAAGTACCGCAACAATACTTATTCCTGCGATACTTAGTCTTTTCGCCCATTTACGCTTCCAAAGTTGCTGAAAAAAATTTTTCATGAGCTAGTAGGATGTTAAAAAGTTGGTGTCATGCATTTGGTTTAATATCGTAAATTTCTTTAATATTTTCTAGGATTTTATCAAAATCAAGCGCCAAATCTATTAATTTTCCGGTAAACAAATCAAAAACCCAACCATGCACGCGAAGACCATTGGCCATAGCGCGTTGTACAAAAGGATTTTTCACGACGTTGATGCATTGTTCTTGTACATTAAGTTCTACTAATCGATTGTAGCGCATCGCTTCATTTTCGATCGAGTTGAGCTCATCAGCATGTAAACGATAGACATCTCGTATGTTGCGCAACCAAGGATTCATAATCCCTAAATCTTTTGGTATCATAGCAGATTTTATGCCGCCACAATTATAATGTCCGCATACAACAATATGTTTCACTTGCAAATGTTCTACAGCATAGGCAAGTACTGAAGTTGTGTTGAGGTCTAAACCGATAACCATATTGGCTATGTTTCGATGTACAAAGACCTCTCCGGGTTTTGCTCCCAATAGCTCTTCTGCAGTTACACGACTATCCGAGCAACCGATATAGAGAAACTCGGGGTTTTGACCAGCGCTTAACTCATCAAAAAAATTAGGATTACTATCGATATGCTCTTTGATCCATTCTTGGTTATGAGCAAATATTTTTTCTATATCCATGCGATTATAAAATATCTTGGTATTCGGGGTGTTTCATCATATAATTGCTAACATACGAGCAGTATGGTCTGATTTTTAGATTGTTTTCTTTGGCATAATCTATTCCTTTGAGGACTAATTTTTCTGCCAACCCCTGTCCTCGATATTCTACATTTACCCCTGTGTGATTGATGATCATGTAGCCATCTTTCACCGAAAAGGTGAGCTCCCCTATTTTCTTATCACCGTCGTACAAAAAAAATTCTTTTTGTTGATCGTTCTCTTGTAATTCTATTCTTATCTCCATAAACTCATTATTTTTCTATAAATGTAAGTTGAACCAAAGATAATACCAAAACTAGAAAAACTTTACTGAAAAGGTTTTGTCAATTCATTTTCAGCCCATTAAGAAGTATCGCACTCTTAATATAATTTTTTATTTCTTAAGTGTTAACAAATAGACTATATTTTTTTGTATAAGTAGTTATATATTAGTTGTTAATTCTTATTTTTGTTAGATATTTTTAAGGAAAATTCACGCTATGAAATTTATTGTATCAAGTAATACACTCTTAAAGAATGTTAATACGATTGGTGGTGTTATCAACAATAACAATACCTTACCGATTTTAGACAACTTTCTTTTCGAGTTGAAGGGAAACGAATTAACCATCACAGGATCGGATTTAGAAACAACAATTTCAACCACATTCGAAGTAGAATCTGAAGATGAAGGTAAGATTGCAGTACCGTCTAAAATTTTAACCGATACCCTAAAAACATTTCCTGCACAGCCTTTAACATTCATACAAAAAGATGGCAATACACTAGAAATCGTATCCGAACAAGGGAACTACCAATTGGCTTATGAAGATGCATCAGAATACCCTCAGACCCCCGATGTAGAAGAAGCCCATCTTACCAAATTACCTGCAAGTGTAATTTCAGAAGCTATTTTAAAAACAATTTTTGCAACTGGAAATGATGAGCTTCGCCCGATAATGACCGGAGTTTTATTCCAAGCACAGCCAGATGTTTTTAATTTTGTGGCCACCGATGCACATCGCTTGGTAAAATATTCTCGTACTGGATTACAATCTGTTGAAGCAGCTGAATATATTATGCCTAAAAAACCATTGAACCTGCTAAAAAATATATTAGGAGGTAACAATGACGAAGTAACCATCGAATACAACCAAACCAACACTCGTTTTACATTCCAGAACATTGTACTAACATGTCGTTTGATCGATGGAAAATATCCGAACTACGACGCAGTTATCCCAAAAGAAAACCCAAACGTTCTAACTATCAATCGAAATCTTTTCTTGAGTTCGCTAAAACGTGTTGCTATTTTCTCAAACAAAACAACCAATCAGATTCGCCTCAAACTCATCGGTAACTCTTTGACGATTTCTGCAGAAGACGTAGATTTTGCAAACAAAGCAGAAGAACGTTTACCATGCGAATACAACGGGACTGATTTGCAAATTGGCTTCAACTCGAAGTTTTTAATCGAAATGCTCAACAATTTACAATCAGACGACATCACATTAGAAATGTCCGAACCAAACCGTGCAGGAATCATTAAACCTGTCGACGGATTAGAAGAAGGTGAAGAAATCCTAATGCTGGTGATGCCTGTAATGTTGAACGCTTAATGAACGAATGATAAAATAACCCATGAACATTTCATACAATTGGCTAAGAAAATACATCAACACCCCAATCAGTGTCGATGAACTTTCTGCCATTCTCACCAATATCGGCCTAGAAGTAGAAGGCGTGGAAAAAATTGGTGGAAATAAAGATTATTTAGATAAAGTTATTATAGGCGAAGTAGTCAGTGTAGAAAAACACAACAATGCCGATAAACTAAAAGTTACTCAAATAAATTTCGGGAATGGGGAACCTGTACAAATTGTATGCGGCGCACCCAATGTAGCTATCGGACAGAAAGTTGCAGTTGCTACCGAAGGGACTCAACTCCCCACGAAAGAAGGTGAAAGCTTCACCATAAAAAAAACAAAAATCAGAGGTGAAGAATCCAATGGGATGATTTGCTCTGAGGTAGAATTAGGAATAGGTGAAGACAATAGCGGAATTCTCGTATTACCCAAAAACTACCAAATCGGGAAATCCATTCTAGAATACATTTCGATCGATGAAGATTATTTAATAGAGATCGGACTCACGCCAAACCGTGCAGATGCAATGTCGCATTACGGTGTAGCACGTGATTTATTTGCTGCCCTAAAAGTTCGCGGTTACGAAGCAGAATTCACGCCGTACGACTTATCTCAATATCCTACCGAAAATTTTGGTAAAAACCCGATAAAAAGCAACATAAAAAATACAGAAGCAGCCCCTAGGTATGCAAGCGTTTACCTTAAAAATATACATGTTCAGCCCTCACCAGAATGGTTGCAAACTGCACTACGCACAATCGGACTTACACCTGTAAACAATGTTGTAGATATTGCCAATTTCGTGATGCATGACCTTGGCCAACCACTACATACCTTTGATGCAGACAAAATTTCGGGACAAGAGGTGGTTGTAGAAATTGCCAATAAAGATACAAAATTCACAACCCTTGATGGAATCGAGCGCACATTAAAAGGACACGAGTTGATGATTTCTGATACTGAAAAACCTATGTGTATCGCTGGAGTTTTTGGTGGTAAAAACTCTGGTGTAACCAACGAAACTACGTCCTTATTTGTAGAGAGTGCCTATTTCGATCCAGTAACTATTCGTAAAGGTGCTAAAGCTCACGCTCTAAATACAGATGCATCTTTCCGTTTCGAGCGCGGAATAGATCCTACCCTAACGATAGATGCACTAAAAAAAGCCGTACTTTTATTAGTAGAATATGCCAATGCTGAAATCGCCTCGGATATAGATGATTTTTATCCTAAAGTTATAGAAGATTTTCCGATTACTTTACGGTATAAGAAAATAAATCAGTTGCTTGGGATGGAAATTCCGAAAGAGAAAATTAAGGAAATATTCACCTATTTAGAAATCAAAACGATAAAAGAAAACGACGAAGAAGTAGAAGTTTTGATTCCGGCATATCGTGTAGATGTACATCGTGAAGTGGATTTAATTGAAGAAATTTTACGTTTATATGGGTATGATAATATCACAGAACCAGAAAAAGTAAGTTTTTCGATTATACCATCCAACAAAACAAATCCAGAAAAAGTTGAAGATTTTGTTGCACGAGAACTCAATGCTTTTGGCTTTCATGAGGCGATGAACAACTCGTTGATAAAAAAAGAGTACGAAGAATTATTCCATTTCCCAGATGGTGAATTTGTAGAAATGCTAAACCCTCTAAGTGCCGATCTAGCAGTGATGAGAAGAAGCTTAATTACGGGATTACTCGAAAATGTAATTTTCAATGTCAATCGAAAGAATAAAAACATCAAGCTTTATGAATTCGGAAAAATTTACACTAAACTAAATAATACTTATCAAGAAAGTAAACAATTGTCTTTGGTTGTCAGCGGAGATATTGGTGGAGAAAATTGGACCAAGAATCAGCGCAAAGCAAGTTTCTATGATTTAAAAGGAGTGATAAACCAGCTATTCGAACGCTTAGGATTACGAATAGATTCGGAGTCACCAACAGAAGATGCAAACTTACAAGAAGGTATCCGACTCATTACTAACGGAAAAGTTCTGGGGTATGCTGGAATTGTTAACCAAAAGTTATTGAAGAAAATCGACCTCAACCAAGCAGTTTACTATGCACAACTAGATTGGGATGTTCTTCTGTCGATGGTGAACCAACAACCGCTTAAATATAAAGAAATTCCGAAATTCCCAGGCTCTCGACGAGATTTGGCTCTATTATTGCCGCAGACAACAACGTACCAAGAGTTGTACAATGCAGCTTTTGGTCTTAAAAATGAGCTTTTAAAAGACGTTCATCTTTTCGATGTATACGAAGGAGATAAATTACCGGTTGGTAAAAAATCGTATGCACTGAGTTTCTTTTTCAGAGACAATCAGAAAACCCTAAGCGACGATGAAGTTGATAGGGTAATGAAAAAATTAATCCACTTGTACGAAAAGAGTTTTGGTGCGAGTTTACGATAAAAAAATTATAGTATGCAAAAAATTAGACTAACCCTTGTTTTGATGATTGGATTTTTTATGAATTCTTGTCAGACAGCAGCTCCTGTGACAGATTTCTCGAAAATAAAACAAATCTTGGAAACCAATAAATGGGTTCTACAAGACAATACCGGAAATGTAAAAGGACTCGACCAACAAGATGTCGTGTTAAACTTTCGGTACGAAGATGGTCTGACGGTGAATGGTTTTGCAGGCTGTAATTCTTACCAAGGTAAAGCTACTTTGAACTCAACGACAATTCGTTTTTCTGAGATAGGCTCTACCAAAGTTTACTGTCCACAAATGAACCAAGAAAAAGCGTATCTTGATATGTTGAGAGAAGTTAACCGATACGAAATCAATGGGAAAAATCTTTCTTTATTCAAAGATAATTTAGTGTTGATTCGTTTCAAAGCATTATAACAATCAAATTATAACAATCAATCGTATAGATTATACAAAAAGCCTTGCACTTGCAAGGCTTTTTGTATCTATAAATCAGCTATACATTGGGAAATTAGCCATAATTTCGTTACCCGAAAATCGCACTTCCTATTCGCACCATGGTACTTCCCTCTTCTATTGCAATAGGATAATCACCACTCATTCCCATTGATAAAATGGTGAGTTTTGGATAGTTTTTCGACAAACGATCAAAGGTTTTCTTTAGGGTACGAAATTCTTCACGAACAATTTCGTATTGGTCAGTAAAGCTTGCCATCCCCATCAAGCCAACAATTTCTACATTGCTCAACTCTTGTGCATGATTACTAAGAATTTCCTCGATTTCTTCTGCATCCATCCCAAATTTACTTTCTTCTTCAGCTATATATTTTTGTAATAAAACCTTGATGATACGGTTATTTTTTTGAGCTTGTTTATTGATTTCTACCAAAAGTCTCAAACTATCTACTCCATGGATTAATGAAACAAAAGGTGCCAAATATTTCACTTTGTTGCGTTGTAGGTGACCAATCATATGCCATTCGATATCTTTGGGTAGAAGTTCTTGTTTTTGGGTAAGTTCTTGTACTTTATTTTCTCCAAAAACTCGTTGTCCTGCAGAATAAGCTTCTAAAATTTCTTCAATAGAATGAGTTTTAGAAACAGCCACCAGGGTTACATTTTCGGGTAAAGTTTTCTTAATTGTTTGTAGGTTTTTTGCTATTGTCATTCTTCTTCTTTTAAATCAAAAATCGCAAAACCACTTAAAGGTTTTGGCTCTATATAGGTACTTTTTGGTGGCATAGTAAGACCAAGATCAGCAATCAGTTGCAAGTCGTTTACATTAATTGGATAAAATGCAAATCCAGCTACAGCCTTGCCTTGATCTACATTATTTTTTATTTCTTCTAAACTTCTACTATCGCTACTGCCTTTCAGGTAACGAATGCGTTGATCATTTCTATAATCGGTAATCCCCAAAATCGGCCGTAAAATTGTTTGTTCGAAAATATAGGTATCCAATTCTTTTAGACCTTCTGTATCTACAATATCATCTTTTACATATAGATTGTAATACTCCCCATCGATATAGAGGACGATGTGATGTTTTTTGGTAGGCATGGACATTTCATTGCCTTTTGCAACCACATCATAACTTGTACTCAAAGCATCTATAAATTCTTGAGCAGTTAACCCATTAAGATTGGTAATCAAACGATTATAATCATGTATTATCAAATCATCATTAGAAACTAACATGGCTAAAGTATAATGAAAAGTTTCTGTACCGTATATTTCTTCTGTGTGTTGTTCTTGATGGGTTGTGTATTTTTCTGAGCTTGCCATACGGTGATGTCCATCTGCAATGTATAAACTTTCTAATCTAGAAATCGATTCTTTGATTTGTCCTAAAACCAAGCGATTATCTATGCGCCACAACAAATGTTCGTTTCCGTTTTCTTCTTTTACTCTTAACGTTGGTTGTTTTTTTAGCTCATTGCCGATTAACAAGTCAATTCGTTGATTGGGTTTATAAGTTAACAAAACAGGTTCGGCATGGAAATGAGTGTTGATGAGATAATTTGTAAACATATCGACCCTATCTTGCAAAACTTCTTCGTGTTTTTTTATTTTATTGTCACGATAATCTTGTATACTTACCAATCCCATAATTCCATGCGTTTGCAACCCATTTGGTTTACTGAGCTGATAAATATAAATAGAAGAGCGATCTTGTGAAATGATTTTACCTTGTATATCTTTTTCTAGATTCTCTCGAACATTTTTATAACGCGTTTCAAAATCTAAGCTTCCGTCCCATGTTGGTTGAATGATATGCAGAAAAGAGTGTGGTCTTGTTTTGACATAATGCTCTATTTCTTCTCGCGAGTAATGATCTACATTGAGCGTTACAAAGTCTTGAGCGGTTTCTTGATTCGGACGCAAACCCTGAAAAGGTAAAAACTTAGGCATGAGATAAATTATATATTTGGATAATTTGTTCTGCTAATTCGGCTCCGATACGGTCTTGTGCCTCTATAGTAGAGCCTGCAATGTGTGGACTAAGCGATAAACTCTCGTTCATCAACAACCCCATTTCTGGTAGTGGCTCATTCTCGAAAACATCCAAAGCAGCCCCCAATACTTTACCTGTTTCTATGGCATCGACCAAAGCGCGTTCGTCTAAAACTCCGCCACGGGCTGTGTTGATAATAACGACTCCTTCTTTCATTTTTTCAATTTCTTTTCTCCCGATTACATATCCTTTTTGAGATGGAACATGAATGCTGATAAAGTCTGCTGTAGAAAGCAATTGATCCATTGAGGAAGTTTCAAGATTAAAAGTGTGGGATTGTCCATCAAAAAACTGAAGTTTTACTGCTTTGTTTTTTTCTTTTTTATCGTATATCACAACTTTCATTCCCATGCCTATAGCAATTCTTGCAACCTCAACTCCTATCCTACCAAAACCGATAATTCCTATCGTTTTTCCTCTTAATTCATAGGCTTTCCCATATGCTTTCTTTAGTCCATTGAAGTTAGAGTCTCCTTCTAACGGCATCGTTCGGTTCGCTTGATGAAGATTGCGTACGATCCCGAAAAGGTGAGCAAAGACAAATTCGGCTACAGAAATAGAAGATGAGGCTGGTGTATTGATAACTTCTATTCCCTTGCTTTTGGCATAATCTACATCTATATTATCTAATCCAACTCCACCTCTGCCGATAATTTTCAGTTGTGTAGCGTCGATTAAATCTTGTCGTACTTTGGTTGCAGAACGTACCAAAAGTACCTCTATATTATTCTTATTCAAGTAATTAGCTAATTGCTCTTGTGCTACATGTGTGGTATCTACCGTGAAACCTTTATCTTCTAAGGCAAGTTTTCCTGATTTAGAAATTCCGTCGTTGGCTAATATTTTCATTTCAGATAAATCGTTTTATGATGTTATTTTTCTTCTTTCCTACGGTATAGAATATAGTGATTGTCTGGATTTATCCAAACTTTTGTTCGAAATTTTTCATTACTTCTACCAATACTTGCACAGATTCTAGCGGTAATGCATTATACATAGAAGCTCGATAACCTCCTACATCTCGATGGCCGGCTAATGATGCAATACCAGCTTCTTTTAATAAAGCGTCGAAATCTGTTTTCAAGTTCTCTTGTTTCAGTACAAAAGTAGCATTCATTTGCGAACGATCTTCTGCTACAGCCGTACCTTCGAACATAGAGTTTCTATCAATTTCGGCATATATAGTTTCGGCTTTCTGTGTGTTTATTTTCGCTATGGCTGCTACTCCACCTTGTTCTTTTAGCCATTGTAAATTTAGCATTACGCCATAAATCGCAATAACGGGCCATGTATTGAAAGAAGATTCTTTGGCTATGTGCGTTGCGTAATTTAAATAATCTGGAATATTACGTCCTGTTTTCCCCAACAAATCTTTTTGAACGATAGCCACAGCAGAGCCAGCTGGCCCCATATTTTTTTGTGCACCTGCATAGATCAAACCAAAACGGTCTACCTCTATTTCTCTTGATAAAATATCCGATGACATATCACATACAATCGGCACTTCTACCGAAGGGAACTCTTTCATTTGGGTTCCATAAATCGTATTGTTCGAGGTACAGTGAAAATAGTCTACATCATTGAATACTGTATATTTCTTTGGAATATAGGAATAGTTTTTATCTTTTGATGAAGCAATAATTTCTATCACTCCAAATCTTTTAGCTTCTTTAATTGCATTCTCTGCCCATTTGCCTGTTTGTAGGTAAGATGCTTTTCCGCCTTCTCGCAACAAATTATAGGCTACCACAGGGAATTGTAAAGAAGCTCCTCCTTGCATAAAAACAACCTCGTGACTATCGGGAACCTGCATCAGTTCTTTGACCAAAGCTCTTGCAGTATCGATTACTTCTACAGCGTCTTTTCTTCGGTGAGATATTTCTAATATAGACGAGCCAGAGTGATTGAAGTTTATGCAAGCTTCTGCCATTTTATCAAACACTACCTGGGGTAAAATGCATGGACCGGCACTAAAATTATGAATTTTCATGGTGGGATATTTTCTAATTGTTAGAGTAGTATCAAAGATACAAATTCTTATCGCTCTATTACTACGGTTTTGGACTAAAAAAGTTTGGATATAAAAAAAAGCCTTCAAAAAATTGAAGACTTTTTTATTTTTTTTTAGTATTGAATGAAATCTATATTCAATTCTTCTGCTTTTCGTTTATAATAGCCACCTTCTAGTTTACCCCTGATTTCTGCAAACGAGTTTAAAGTATATTCTATATGTTCGTCTTCGTGTGCGGCGGTTGGAATTATTCTGAAAATAATCATTCCTTTCGGGATAACAGGATAAACCACTACCGAAACAAAAATTCCGTACTCTTCACGCATTTCTTTTGCCAAAAGTGTCGCTTCGATTGGTGAACCATTCAAAACAATTGGTGTAACACACGTATTAGATCCTCCGATATCAAAGCCTCTTTCTACTAATCCTTTCTGGATTTTGTTTACATTATGCCATAATTTGTCTTTCAGTTCTGGTTTAGACCGTAATAATTCTAATCTTTTCAACCCTCCTATTACCATTGGCATAGTCAATGACTTGGCAAAGATTTGTGATCGTAAGTTATATTTCAAGATTCGGATAATTTCTTTGTCACCTGCGATAAAAGCTCCAAATCCTGCCATCGATTTTGCAAAAGTAGAGAAGTAAATATCAATTTTATCTTGACAACCTTGCTCTTCTCCTGCTCCAGCTCCTGTTTTACCAAGTGTACCGAAACCGTGTGCATCATCGACTAATAGACGGAAATTGTAGGTATCTTTCAAATCACAAATTTCTTTCAGAATCCCTTGTTTTCCTGTCATACCAAACACTCCTTCTGTAATTACCAATACTCCTCCACCTTGTTTATCGGCTAATGTACGAGCACGTTTGATGATTTTCTCGAAACTTTCTATGTTGTTGTGTTGAAAGATAAATCGTTTTCCAAAATGTAGCCGTACACCATCTACAATACAGGCATGACATTCTGCATCGTACACGATTACGTCATTTTTCGATACCAAAGCATCTATTGTCGACAACATTCCTTGGTAACCAAAGTTCATTAGATATGCTGCCTCTTTTTGCACAAATTCTGCTAATTCATCTTCTAATTGTGCATGGAAATCGGTTTGTCCTGACATTGCACGAGCTCCCATAGGATAAGCCATTCCATACTCTGCTGCTGCATCTGCGTCAACTTTTCTTACCTCGGGATGATTAGCAAGACCTAAGTAGTTATTGATAGACCAAGTTATCACTTTTTTTCCCTGAAACTCCATTACAGGCCCAATCTCTCCTTTTAGTTGCGGGAAAACATAGTAGCCTTCACCATAGTCTGCGAATTGTCCTAAAGGACCAGGGTTTTGTCTTAATCGTTCAAAAATATCCATTTTAAGTTTGTTTTTATTTTTAACGGAAAGAAGTAGATAAAATTTCTTTCACCTACTTCTGTTATATTGTTCCTTATCTTAACGTATTTTTCATTACTTAATATAATCGATGGTAGCTCGGGATTCTAATCCATTTAGTTTGCTATTTGTAAATCCTTGCTCCGCCATCCATTCGTCGCTATAAACCTTTGTGATATATCGAGATCCATGATCAGGAAATAGAATAACCACCTTAGAATTTTCATTAAACTCACCTTCTTCTGCCAAAATTTTATAGGCTTGTGTAGCAGCTCCTGATGTATAGCCAGGCATGATTCCTTCTTTCAGAGCAATTTCACGTGTGCGATATGCTGCATCTTCATCCGTTACTTTAATAAAACGGTCTACTGTAGAGAAATCCAATGCGTCTGGAATCAAGTTTTTACCCATACCTTCTATTCTATAAGAGTAAATTTCGTTAGGATCTATCTCTCCCGTTTCATGGTATTTTTTCAAAACAGAACCATAAGCATCTACCCCTATTATTTTCACCCCTGGATTTTGTTCTTTAATGTAACGTGCAGAACCAGATAACGTACCACCTGTTCCACAACATCCAATCAGATGAGTAATTTTACCTTCTGTTTGTTCCCAAATTTCGGGTCCTGTAGTGAGGTAATGCGCCTCTGTATTGCCTAAATTAAAGTATTGATTGATATATAAAGAGTTAGGGGTTTCTGCGGCAATTCTTTTTGCAACTTCATAATACGAACGCGGATCATCTGCTGGCACATTGGCTGGGCAAACGAACACCTTAGCACCTAAAGCTTTTAGGTAGGCAATTTTTTCTGCTTTCGTCTTATCAGAAACGGCTAAAATACATTTATATCCTTTTACAATACTGACCATTGCTACACTAAATCCTGTGTTACCAGATGTAGTTTCAACTATGGTAGAACCTGGTTTTAATAAACCTTTTTTCTCTGCTTCTTCTATTATGTGTAAAGCTATCCTATCTTTTGTTGAATGGCCCGGATTATAACATTCGAGCTTGGCATAGACCTCACCAGGAATGTTTTGGTTAATTCTGTTTAGTCGAACCAACGGGGTATTCCCTATTAGTTCCAAAACATTGTTATACTTACCAGTCATTTCAATTTATTGTTTTATACAAGCTACAAAATTAAGAATTTTTAACCATTTATCGGTATTTTTTTTTAACCGATTCGATTTAGTTGTATTCAAAATTCTTATTTTTCACTATATTAATAATTAAAGATTAATTTATTGTAAATATTCCATAAATAAATGCTTCAAAATCATCTTATCCGCATCACTTAACTGCTTTTCACGTCTATTCATCATTCTATCTGCCGCCTCATACGCTTTATCTAAAGCAAAGATTGGCGAATTTTTGGCTCCTCCCCAACTGAATGACGAAATTAGAGTTGGTGGAAACCCTGATTGGAAAATATTGGAACATATACCAACGGTAGTCCCCGTATTAAACTGTGTATTAATAGCTGATTTCGAATGATCTCCCATAATCAAACCACAAAACTGAAGGCCTGTATCCAGGTATTGTTCCTTTTGGTAATTCCAGATTTTCACAGTGCCATAATTATTTTTTAGGTTAGAGTTATTGGTGTCGGCACCTAAATTACACCATTCACCGATCACAGAATTCCCCAAAAACCCGTCATGTCCTTTGTTCGAGTACGCCATGAGTATAGAGTTATTTACTTCACCACCAACTTTGCAATGTGGCCCAACGGTCGTACCTGGGTAGATTTTTGCACCCATGTTCAGTTTTGCGTAATCGCAAAGTGCTAGACTTCCTCTGACCATACATCCTTCCATGATTTCGGCTTTTCTCCCTACGTAAATCGGCCCTTGCTCTGCATTGAGAATCGAAAACTCTACCTTTGCTCCTTCTTCTATAAAAATATTTTCTGGTGCAAGAAATCGATTGGTTTCAGAAATTTTTTGCGAAACTCGTCCGGATGTTAACAATTCAAAATCAGACCGAATAGCATAATCATTATTAAGGAACAAGTCCCAAGTGTGGGCAATATAAAGCACCTCGTTAGGATAAGAAATTGTTTTATTGTAATCAGTTTTGTTTTCTCCGTTGACTGCGATTATTTTTTCTCCATATACAAGCGCTTCTCTATTTTGCAAAACAAGTACGGCATCTACCAAGTCTTGTGTAGCAAAAAAAGAAGGGTTAACCCAAAGAGTGTTTTTCTCTGACACAAAAGGGTATTTTACTTGTAAATATTCGCGCGTACAATAATCAACAGGTAAGTTTGATCGCTTTTCCCAACGTTCTTTAAACGTCAAAATCCCCATACGCAGTTCTCCTATAGGTTTGGTAAACGTCAGTGGTAAAAGTTGCTCAAATTCTTCTGAGTCAAACAGTGTTATTTTCTTCAAAATAAAAAAAATTTAGACAAAAATACAGCTTTTCAGAGATATTCATGCTAATAAAAACCGAATAAAATAACTGATATATAGCACAATATAATGATAATTTTTCACATAATATTAGTTTTTTATTAAGAATTCATCAACTATTTTACATTAAAATCCTAGTATGTTCCCGATACAATTGATTTGTGCTATCCAATCGTAAAGTACATTAGCTGAGAAAATTTGGTATCTTTGAATAAGTATATTCTTTAAGATACAAAACTTACTTGATTGTGAAAAATGCATCCATAATTTTCCGTTCACCTTTATTAAAAATTCAGAACTATTTTTCTCAGAACCCAACTAAAAATTGTTTTGTTTTGGTAGATGAAAATACTCGTATTCATTGCCTGAAACAATTACGACTGACCTTACCTGATTTACACTTGAAAATCATTGAAATCCCTTCGGGTGAAGAAAATAAATCCCTAAAAACTACAAATTTGGTTTGGAGTTTCCTTAGTGAAAATAAAGCCGATCGACAATCGGTATTAATCAATTTGGGTGGTGGAGTACTTACCGACTTGGGCGGTTTTGCTGCCTCTACTTACAAGAGAGGAATTCCGTTTATCAATATTCCGACTACTCTCTTGGCGATGGTTGACGCTTCGGCAGGAGGAAAAAACGGTATTGATTTTCAAGGGCTTAAAAATCAGATTGGGACTTTTACTCAGCCTGAAATGGTCATCATCTTGCCTAAATTTTTAAAAACCTTAGATCAAAGACAACTCTATTCTGGTTTAGCAGAAATGCTGAAACACGGTTTGATTGCCGACGAAGATCATTGGAAAAAATTAATTTCTTTAACCGAACATAATGCAAAAACTCTAAAAGGTTTGATAGAAGATTCGATCAACATAAAACTAAAAATTGTAAAAGAAGATCCTTATGAAAAAGGTTTGAGAAAAATCCTTAATTTCGGACATACCTTTGGGCATGCAATAGAAAGCGAATTTTTATCAACTGATAAACCATTGTTACATGGTGAAGCTATCGTGATAGGTATGATTCTTGAGAGCATTCTTAGTTGGCAACTAGGCATATTACACGAGCAAGATTTAGAAACTATTCTTGCAGGTTTTGCTTCGATATACGGTAAGCCACAAAACATAGATTTTTGCTTGCATCCTGCTATTTTACAATGGTTACAACACGACAAGAAGAACAAAGGACATCAATTGCAATTTAGTTTAATAGAAAAAATAGGTAAAGCAAATTATAATCAAACCTGCACAGAATCCCAAGTTTTAGATGCTCTAGAAGAGTATAATAAGCGTTTCGGATGAAAAATTGAAGTCTACAAAAAAAATGAAAAAATGAAAACAAATAAAGAAGATTTCCCTATCAAAAAAACAGAGCAAGAATGGAGAAAACAATTGACTACCAATCAGTTTACCATTTTGAGAGAAGCCGCTACAGAAAGACCTTTTAGTGGTGAATACAATTTGCATTTTGAGAAAGGAACTTACTTGTGTGCAGGTTGTGGTACAGAATTATTTTCGTCTGACTCGAAATTTGATGCTCATTGTGGCTGGCCAAGTTTTGACAAAGCCATTGCCGATGAAAATATAGTCGAGCGCATCGATCATTCGCATGGCATGATCAGAACCGAAATTCTCTGTGCCAATTGCGGTGGACATTTAGGACATGTTTTTGATGACGGCCCTACAGATACCGGTTTACGCTATTGTGTAAATTCTCTTTCGCTAGATTTTACCGCAGATAAATAACCAACAATATTAGGATTGTCTATCACCACAAAAGGTTGCCAGAGGCAACCTTTTGTGATTTTTTATTCTTCTGTAAAAATAATTTATAGAAGGTTTATTTTAGATTCTAGATTTTTTATTTCAACTGTTTCTTTGGCTAGCTCTATCGTTGCTATTTCCTCTACAAAAATTGGTGCTTCTTGCAAAAATGCTGTTTCTACAACTTCTTTGGGTTGATTATCGAATTTGTAATTAAACCCAATTCCTAAGGTTTGTTTCACTTGCGTTTTTTTCACTTGATCTTCATCATACAATAAATTAATAGCTACTTGAGCCGAAATCCATTTATTTACTTTCAGATCTAAAATCCCCGAATATGCCACATCCATATTTTGTGGTTTATCGAGATAATCTGTAAAAATTCCGATTCGGTTGTCGTACGTAATTCCTTCCATAATATTCAGTTTGTATCGTGCACCAAGATAAGCACCAAACTCGAACACAGAAGAATCACCGTCTTTTTCTAAACCAAAGTTGCCTTCTTTTTGTAACGCTTTATCGGTAACGAAAGTCCAACGTGCAGTTGCAGGATGAATATTGACTTGGAAATTTTCTGTCGGCTTATAATCTACTCCAAGCCCTATAGAAAGGTATGCTGGCGCCATGAAGTTAGAGATTTTTTCTTTTGGATTTTGAGTATAATCGTATCCTGTGGAGAATTGCGTCTTGAAATTCATCATACCCGCAAAATACCAATGATTGCCTATACTATAACCATATGCAGAAGTAAGGTCGATGATATCATTTGTTTTACGAGAATCTTCCCCGTCATTTGCCTGTATACCATATCCCAAAATAATTCGGTTATCCCAGATATGTCTGCCTTGTGTGAGATTAAATTCATAATCCATTGCTGCATTCAACGAGAAAGAGTTTACACCGCCAGCTATCCAATTATCGAAAGCACTTTGGCTGAAAAGCAACGAATTGTTTCCGCTGATAAACCACCCTTGGGTTCTACCATCAAAGGTTTGATCTTTGAGATAACGCTTACTATCGGTAACTACACCATTGTTTTTTACGGTTTGTGCAAATGAAAAAGAGGCTGCTAAAACACTCAAAATAGTAAAGATTTTTTTCATGTTCTTATTACTGGTTATATTTATTTTGTTTGATTAATTTCTTAGTTGAAAATTGTTTCTGATTTGATATTATGCTCAGAAACTCTTCTTTGGATAAAAACAGAATCGTACCGACTTCTGTTATAATAACTCCTGCGGAATTGTAAGTTCTTTGGTTCTATTTCTATCGGTAACACTACGCGATCTGCTCGTTTCTTTTTTCTTTTTTCTTTCGGTACTTGGTTGGTAAACTTATAAACCAGTCCAACGCCCAAAGCTTGTTTCAATTGTGTTTTTTTTATCTGATCTTCATCATATATAAGATTGACCGAAAGTTGGGTAGACAAGAAATTGTTAATTTTCATGTCTAAGTTACCGGTATAAACCACATCAATATTCAGGGGCTTGTCGGAGTAATTAGAGAACAGAGCAATATTATTATCGTAGTGGACATTTTCGAAAAGTTTGAATTTATATCGAGCTCCTACATATGCTCCCATCTCGAAGTACGCTACATCGCCTTCTTCCTTCAATCCAAAATTATCTTTCTTTTGTAATGTTTTATCCAATACAAAAGTTGTTCTCGAGGTAATCGGGTGAATGCTAATCTGGAAATTAGGCTTTGGGATATAATTCGCTCCAACCCCAACCGTCAGATAGCCTGGCGCCATAAAGTTAGAAAGCTTTTTTTTGGGTGTTGCATTGTAATCATACCCTTCTGTAAACTGCGAACGCAAATTTACCGATGCAATGAGATACCAATCGTCCTTAAAAAGATAACCATAAGACGAAGTAATGTTTATATTATCTGCAGTTTTTCTTGTTCCGTTGGTTTTATTGTCTATAAAACCATACTCGAGTAGAATACGATTGTCCCACAAATGTTTGTGTTTACGATAACTGAGCTCGTAATCTATTTTGGCAGCAGCAGAAACAGAGTTCTCACCACCAGGCATCCAATTAGAAAAAGTATTTTGATTAATTTGCAACGAATTGGTTCCATTAATCACCCAACCGGTTTTTCTACCAGTAGTATCTACTTTTGATTTCAGATATTTCCGTCCATCCAAAATCAAATTGCCGTTCGTATCCAAAAACTGACCAAACGAAAAAATGCTTTGTAGGAAAAGCAAAACCCAACACCATTTTCTAATCGAACCCGACACTTTTGCCTATTATTTTCAATCGTTACAATTGGTAAAGATATTAATTATCGATTACTCAACCAACCATTTATCCATTTGATTAACACTTGCGCCCAATCATCTCGATCATTCAAACATGGAATATAAGTGAATTCTTCTCCTCCTGCGGCAAGAAAATCTTCTCTTCCTTCCATAGAAATTTCTTCTAAAGTTTCTAAACAATCCGCTACAAATGCAGGTGTGCAAACCGCTATTTTCTTGACCCCTTCTTTCGGGAAGTTCTCTAAAATAACATCTGTATAAGGTTGAATCCACGGATCTCTCCCTAATCTAGACTGAAAAGATGTGGTTACTTTATCTTCTGGTAATTGCAAATATTCACTAACCAAACGGGTTGTTTCGTAGCATTGTTCTCGATAAGCGACAATCGGTATTTTGGCACGTTTCCCAAATGCCAACGCTTTGCGATCGTGTCTCTCTGGTATCCCGTGATAAGATAACAACAATTGATCGAAATCTGCAGGTAAATTTTCTTTGATCGAATCTCCTAAAACTTTTACATAATCTGGATGATTGTAAAACGCTTTTAAGAACTTTACCTCCATATCCTTAAACTTCATTTTCTGCAACTGCACTACCTTTTCTGCAACTGTTTCGGTCGTACTCATGGTGTATTGTGGATACAATGGTATTACCAAAACCTCACTTACACCTTTGTTATACAATTGTTGTAAACCAAATTCTATAGAAGGATTTTTATAACGCATCGCCAATTCTACTGGCACATCAATCGCATGTTGTACTTTGGTTTGTAGTTTTTTCGAGTAAATGATTAGCGGTGAACCATCTTGGGTCCAAATTTTCTCATAAGCTTTTGCCGATTCTATTGGTCTTTTTGGAAGAATAGCCAACTCGACAACAAATTTTCTTATTAGCCAAGGAGAGTCGATTACTTTTGGGTCCATCAAAAATTCACGCAGATACGTTCTCACATCTTCCACCTCTGTAGAATCGGGTGATCCTAAGTTCACCAAAAGTATTCCTTTACTCATTTCTCTTAATCTAAAAAATTATTACGAACTTTGTACTGCAAAAATACAGCGTATAATCCAAACAATACGCTCTTCTTATTATAATTTATATCAACCATGTCAGACCTCTTGCATCCAGAACGTGATTTCTACCCAGAAGATGACCTACGAAATGAAGATAGCGTGCGTCCTCAACAATTCGATGACTTTGCAGGACAAGCTCATATTCTAGAGAATTTAGAAATTTTCGTAAAAGCTTCTAAGTTACGTAACGAGGCGCTTGATCATGTTTTACTGCACGGTCCTCCTGGACTTGGAAAAACAACTCTTGCTAATATTATCGCCAATGAATTGGGGGTTGGCATAAAAATCACTTCAGGGCCCGTGTTGGATAAGCCTGGTGATTTAGCAGGTTTACTCACCAATCTAGAGCCAAATGATGTTCTTTTTATTGATGAAATTCACCGAATGTCGCCCGTAATCGAAGAATATTTGTATTCGGCAATGGAAGATTTCAAAATTGACATCATGATCGAATCAGGCCCTAACGCTCGTTCGGTACAAATCGGGCTGAACCCTTTTACATTAATCGGTGCGACAACTCGCTCGGGTTTATTAACCGCTCCTTTACGTGCACGTTTTGGTATAAATTTTCGGTTCGAGTATTACTCTGTCGAATTATTAAGCTCTATTATCGAACGTTCTTCTAGAATTTTACACACGCCAATAGACGAAGAAGCAGCCATAGAAATTGCCAGCAGAAGTCGAGGAACTCCTCGTATTGCCAATGCTCTATTGCGCAGGACGCGGGATTTTGCTCAAATAAAAGGAGATGGAAAAATTACTAAAAAAATTGCCAACTATAGTTTAAGTGCCCTCAAAGTTGACCAAAACGGATTGGATGAGATGGATAATCGAATTCTAACTACCCTCATCAAAAAGTTTAACGGTGGACCAGTTGGGATTACAACCATTGCAACGGCTGTAGGTGAAAATGGCGGAACACTGGAAGAAGTGTACGAGCCCTACCTTATCCAAGAAGGCTATCTGATGAGAACCGCACGCGGACGGGTTGCAACCGAAAAAGCATACCGACATCTAGGAATAAAATTCCGAGGAAATTCTACAAATCAGCAAGATCTTTTCGACTAGTTTTACATCCTACCGAAAACAAAATAATGATTTTAGCCGAAAAACTTTCTACGCTCGAGATGCGTTCCCAACTCATTAAAAATAAAGCCAAAGAATTGGGTTTTCTAAGTTGTGGAATTGCCAAAGCTGAGTTTCTCGAACAAGAGGCACCTCGCTTAGAGGCGTGGTTGAAAAATAACTACCATGGCGATATGTCGTATATGGAAAATAATTTCGATATGCGCTTGGACCCTCGTTTACTGGTAGATGGTGCCAAAACAGTGATTTCTTTGGCCTATAATTATTATCAACCTATCGACCGAAATCCCGATTCCTACAAAATTGCTATGTATGCACAGGGAGAAGATTATCATTTTGTTGTGAAAGAAAAAGTGCGCGACTTGCTGCATTATATTCAAGAAGAAATTGGCAACGTAAACGGAAGAGCTTTCACCGATTCTGCTCCAATTCTAGAGCATGCTTGGGCACAAAAAGCAGGTATCGGTTGGATCGGGAAAAATTCTCTTTTGCTGAGCAAACAAAAAGGATCTTTTTTCTTTTTAGCCGAATTGATTGTCGATTTGGAAATGTCCTACGACAATGCAATAGAAACCGATCATTGCGGGAACTGCACTCGATGCATCGATGCGTGTCCGACAGAAGCTATTTTACCTAACAAAACCGTGAACGGAAGCCAATGTATTTCATACTTCACCATTGAATTGAAAGGCGAAATTCCGACCGAAATGAAAGGAAAGTTCGACGACTGGATTTTTGGTTGCGATATCTGCCAAGAAGTTTGTCCCTGGAATCGCTTCTCACTTCCTACCCAAGAGAAAAAATTTATCGGGCACGAAAAAATCAATAACTTCAGCAAAACAGATTGGGAAGAAATCACCGAAGAAGTTTTTAAAGAGATGTTTAGGAAATCGCCCGTCAAACGAACAAAATTTACAGGTCTGAAAAGAAATATAGATTTTCTGAAAAAGTAATTTCTTTCTTAATACTCTTGTGTTGGATTGTAGAAAACTGTATACTACTTTTAAACTAATCGATAACGGAAACGAATTTCGCAGCACACTAAAAAAACAATAAAATTGTTAGTTTTTCAGTACTCTACAACGAAGATTGTTAGATCCATTTACCAAAAATCTTTTAGCCAAGTTCTTTGGTAAATTGTTTCGGGGTGATGCCGTATTTCTTTTTGAAGGCTGCAATAAAATGTGATGGATTTTCATACCCAATCTCAAAAGCAATATCTTTTACTTTTTGGTTACTAGTGATTAATTTCTCTCGTGCCATCTCTAGTTTTTTATCCAAAACAAAACCGTAAACGGTATTGCCATATATTTTCTTGAATCCCTCTTTTAGGTAATATTCAGACAATTGCACCTCATCGGCAAGATCTTTTATATGCGGAGGATTTTGCAAATTACTCATCAGTATTTCTTTGGCCATTTTTAGTTTTTTGGCCTGCATCTCATTATCCAAATACGGGCAGTATTCTCGTTTCCCTTCTATATCAGCAAAATATAGAGTAAAAATTTCGTACACCTTTGCCATCAAAAACATTTTCTCAAAAGGTGTATCGAGATTTATGGTTTCTATTTGATGAAAAATGGAACGCATACTGTGCGGAAATTTCTTTTGTTGATAATAATCGTCAAATTGAGTTTCCTCTAAAAAATTATTATCAATCGAATATTCCGAAAAAATAGCATGCATGGTTTTGATTGATAAAGCAACGATAAATACTTTGCTTTGTGCAGAAACATTGAGGTCGAGAGGCATTTCGAGCGTCGGATTGTAAAACAAAAAACTATTACCGTCCTTCAGATTAAACTTATACAAGCCGTTATTAAAATTAAAAGTAAGATTGCCTTTACTACAAAAATAAAACTGGATAAACCGCTTATCAATTCCCTTGAGAATGGTATCGGTAGAATCGGTAAAATTATCAATATGAGCTACATAAATCTCTCGCCCGAGGTTGTGTTCTTTTATTTTACTTTTATGGGTATTTTTCAAACTTTGCTGCATAACTGATCAATGTCATATATTTTCCTAAAACATCCTGTAACCATCTACTAAAAAAGGAATAGAGTACAAATCTACTACATAATTTAGAATAATTCTAAAAATATTGATTTTACTTTTTAGCGTTACTTTTTCATTTTTAAAGCTATTTTTCGGTATTATTCGCAGTATTTTTGTACAAGTTTTAATGAACAGATGACGATTAGAGGAGATAAAAAAGACCAAAACTTCTATGTAATCGGCCTAAGTTACGAAAAAGCCGATGCCGAAACTAGAGGTAAATTTACATTTTTTCCAGATAAAGTTAGCGATTTTGTGAAAGATGCAAAACAAAACGGATTAGCTAATTTCTTTGTGGTATCTACTTGCAACCGAACAGAGATGTATGGTTTTGCACCATCTGCTGAATGCATGATAGAACAGTATTGCCGCTTTACCGAAGGTGATATCGAAGAATTCAGAAATTTTGTTAATATACAAGAAGGTAAAAAAGCAGTAGAACATCTTTTCCGTGTATCTTCGGGTCTAGAAAGTCAAATATTGGGTGATTTTGATATCATCGGTCAAATAAAAATTTGGTTTACACGTTTCAAAAAAGAAGGCACTACCAATGCTTTTTTAGAACGACTTATCAATACCTCCATCCAAATTAGTAAACGAATCAAGAACGAAACTTTGCTTAGTAATGGCTCTGCTTCTGTTGCTTTCTCTGCGGTGAATTTTATTTTAGATTCTCAGAAAGATTTAGCTTCTAAAAACATTTTACTTTACGGAGTAGGAAAAATCGGGCGAAACACTTGCGAAAACTTAGTGAAGCACTCAGAAGGTTCGCAAATTACCTTGATAAATAGAACGCGAGAAAAAGCAGAAATTTTGGGTAATAAATACGAAGTGATAGTAAAAGATCATGCCGATTTATTAGAAGAACTCCAAAAAACAGATATACTTATCGTTGCCACTGGAGCAAGTAAACATACGATTACCGAGGAAATGATTCCGATGGACAAATCGATGACCATTATCGACATGTCGGTACCAGAAAACGTAGTGCACACCTTAGGATCTCGCGACAACATTCATTTGGTTAACGTAGATGGATTATCGAAGATGGTAGATGAAACCCTCAACACTAGAAAAGAAGCTATTCCTTTAGCAGAGAGTATTATCAGCGAATTGATGGACGAATTTGCAGAGTGGCTAAAAACAAGAGAATTTGTACCTTATATACAATCATTCAAATCTCGCTTACAGTTCATTCAAGACAATGAGATTCATAACCTAAGAAAAGACAATCTCTCGGTGGATGAAAACGAGTTACTTTTGACCAAAAAAATGATCCAACGAATCACTAATCAATTTGCATCCTATTTGTTAGAGAACAGAGACCATGCAGAAGACACCTACGAATTGATGCAAAAAATGTTTCGATTAAAAGAAGCTTAACATTCCATGAAAAAAATAAGAATCGGCACCCGTCAAAGTCCTTTAGCTTTGTGGCAAGCCAATAAAGTAGCTGCTTTATTATCAAAAAAAGGTTGCGAAATAGAAATTATCCCTATTAAATCTGAAGGAGATTTGAATCTAAAACAGCCAATTTATTCGTTGGGTATAACTGGGGTTTTTACCAAATCTTTGGACATTGCTTTACTAAACAATAAGATTGACATCGCCGTCCACTCTCTAAAAGATGTACCCACGGTTTTACCAGAAGGCTTAGCGCTAAAAGCTTTTCCCGAAAGAGCCAATTCATCGGATATATTGGTCTATAAATCCAACGATATTTTCACCAAAACACACCGAACCATCGCAACGGGAAGTTTACGTAGAAGAGCTTTTTGGTTGCATCGATACCCCGAAGACACCTTGGTAGATTTGCGTGGAAATGTACAATTACGTTTGCAAAAACTACAAGATAATGACTGGGACGGAGCTATTTTTGCTATGGCCGGATTGGATAGATCAGAAATTATTGCAGACCTAGAAAACAGAAAACTTCATTATTCTACAATCGATTGGATGTTGGCAGCGCCTTCACAAGGTATTTTGGGCGTTGTAGCAAGAGAAGATTTCGATTTCCCATCGATCAACAATGAAGAATGTGAACTCTATGCAACGGTCGAAAGACAATTCCTCAACGTTCTAGAAGGTGGGTGTACTGCTCCTATCGGTGCTTTGGTAAGCCCTTTATCGGCCGACATGTATCGGTTTCAAGGAACAATTTTATCCTTGGACGGAAAAGAAAAAATCGAAGTTGTTGACCAATTTAATCGGAGCGAGTACAAAGAATTTGGTCGGAAAATGGCCGAAAAATGTTTAGAGCAAGGAGCAAAACAATTAATCGATACGATTAAACAAAATTTGCGTGCGTGATTCGATCTGTTTTGTTTACCAAAGAAATACCTACTCAACTCATCGAGCAATTTTTGCCCGATATGGATTACCGTATTCTACCTTCGCTAAACATTGTGATTACCGATCGGCAAACGATAGAAAATAAAATAAATCCTACCGAAAAAATAAATCTAATTACGAGTCAGAACAGCGTAAAGGCGATAGAAAATATCGAACTCACAGGAGATTTTTATGTAGTAGGAAAAAAAACAGCTCAAAAATTACAAGCTCAGAATCGCTCGGTCGTTGCAGTAGAAAATTACGCAGCCGAATTGTTTGCTCGTCATTTATCGGAGCTGAAACAAACCACAATTCAGTTTTTTTGTGGCAACAATCGCCGTGATTATTTGGTAGAAAACTTGACGAACAACAATAATCAAGTCAACCAAATCATTAGCTATCAATCAATTCCTATCGAAAATCATGTAGAAAAAATGTACGATGCTTACGCATTTTTCAGTCCGTTAAGTTTCACCACTTTCCTACAAAAAAATAAAATACCGACCGAAGCCTTAATCTTTTCGGTTGGCACTACCACCACCGAAGCCATTAAAGAAAGAATTACAAATCCTATCTATACCGCCGATGAACCATTAGTTGAAGCGGTTTTGAAAAAAATAAAAAAACATCGAAATGATTAAAAATGACTTGTTTTTAAAAGCCTTACGAGGCGAAGAAGTAGACCGACCACCGGTTTGGATGATGCGTCAAGCAGGTAGATATTTACCCGAATTTATCAAACTACGCGATCAATATGATTTCTTTACTCGTTGCCGAACGCCCGAATTAGCTGCCGAAATTACCTTGCAACCCATTCGTCGTTTTCCTTTGGATGCTGCGATTATCTTCTCTGATATTTTGGTACTTCCGCAGGCAATGGGAATGGATTTTGAGATGAAAAACGGAATAGGTCCTTGGTTAGAAAATCCTATCAAAACCCTACAAGATGTCGAAAATTTAATCGATCCAGATATCGAGGAAACTTTAGGCTATGTGATGGATGCTTTGGATATAACCAAAAAAGAATTGGACAATAAAATTCCTTTGATTGGATTTGCCGGTTCTCCTTGGACAATCTTATGCTACGCCGTAGAAGGAAGAGGATCTAAAGCTTTTGATAAAGCAAAATCATTTTGTTATCAGAACCCTAAAGCTGCTCACTTATTGCTCGAAAAAATCACGAAAGTAACTATCGACTACCTAAAGAAAAAAGTAGAACATGGAGTAAACGCCGTGCAGATTTTCGATTCGTGGGGCGGAATGCTTTCTCCGCAAGATTACGATGAGTTTTCTTGGCCATATATCGAGCAAATTACCAATGCTTTAGCACCTCATGCGCCGGTAATTGTTTTCGGGAAAGGATGTTGGTTTGCATTGGATAAAATGAGCCGATCTAAAGCTTCTGCCTTAGGGGTAGATTGGACGGTAACGCCACAAACTGCTCGCGAATTAACCGGAAACCGCATCACGTTACAAGGAAACTTCGATCCATCGAGATTGATGTCGCCACCAGAAGTGATACAACAAATGGTAAAAGAAATGATCGATGGTTTCGGGACAACAAAATATGTTGCCAATCTTGGTCATGGAATCCTACCAACTATTCCGGTAGAAAATGCACAAACATTTATTGAAGCCGTGGTGAATTACAAAAAATAAAACGATATTTTTACGGTACATCAAAAACTCCAAATTCGATTATGATTTTGGAGTTTTTTTAATTATTTGAAATAAAAGAGTTTAGTTTGGAGAAGATTGAGTCTGTTGTTTCTATTTCAGTTAATGAAGCATACAAAACTTCAGAAGTTTTATTATCAATTAATAAATTAAGACTTAAACCAGTTCCGTAGTCTGAATGTCCAGGTACAATTGTTTGAATAAAGTTGTGAAATTTCTTTTTACTTTTTATTGAAATTTCATCAGAAATATTAAATGTTGGGAATAAAATATTGTATTTAGTATTGAATTCTTTATTAGTCATATAAAGATATTTACTTGGGTTTTTCTCACCTGTTAAAATAAGTAATTCTACTTTGTTTTGATGTTTATTTTTAAATTCTAAAACCTGTGGTAGTTTTTTTCGACAAGGACCACACCACCAAGCATATGTATATACCAATGTAAATGGTTTTGTTGATTTAGATACGAGTTGCTTAAAATCATTAATATTTAGATTGTATATTTCATTTTGGTTTTCTGAATCAAGCTTTTTTAGAATACTGTCGTAATTGGTAATAGTAAGAGCCTCGTATTTAGTTTGAGCAGATACGGTAGTGAATATAAGTAATGTGAAAAATAGAAAAAGTTTTTTCATAGGTTATTTTATTGAATATAGGGTGTGAATTTCACACCCTAAAATATTAATAATTAATTACAATTCAAAATAAGGTAATTTGTAACCACCATATAAACCGATAGTAGAATCTAAATTATAAACACCTGCCTTGATTTTATAGTTACCATTATTATAATACCAATAATATAACTTCCACAGCAAAAATCGAAGAGTTATACAAAGAAATCATCAAATGGTAGAATGAGCAAATTCTACAATTACAAGAACAACTATTAAGTTTGAAAAATGAGCTAGGTTTGTTGAGAGAAAGTCAACTTGTTTTAATTTAACAAAACATTAAGGGTCATTTTCATAAGATTAGCATACTATTTGCTATCTTTTATGTCAAAATAATAAACAACTCAAAAAATGAAAAAAGGCTTGATTTTAGGTGCTTCGTTGGTGATGTTTTTGACTTTCTCTTGTAAAGAAAGTACAAATTCTACCGCAGGTCAAGATGCAAATGATACGATAGCAAAAACAGATACCAAACCAGAAAAAGAAGTTTTAGGTAACCCGATTGATGTAAAAGCAGATCCAGGAACCTTCCAGATAAAACCTTTGAAATATGGGTATGATGAGGTAAGCGAATACATCGATGGCAAAACGATGGAAACGCACTTTTCTAAACATTATTTAGGGTACACGAACAAATTGAATGCTGCCCTAAAAGATGCTGGCATTAAAAGCAACGATATCGTCGAAATCCTTACAAATATGGATATGAATAATGCGGCATTGCGCAACAATGCTGGCGGATATTATAATCACCAAATGTATTTTGATTTGATTTCTCCTAATCCTACAGCTGCTCCGACTGGAGATTTATTAGAAAAAATCATAGCCGATTTTGGTAGTGTAAACGAGTTGGTAAATCAATTGAAAGATGCAGGTTCTAAACAGTTTGGTTCTGGATGGTCTTGGCTAGTTGTTCTGCCAGATGGTAACTTAGCAGTTACTGCTACACCAAATCAAGATAACCCTTTGATGCCAGGAGCAAAAGTTGCAGGGAAACCGATTTTAGGTATCGATGTTTGGGAACATGCTTATTATTTGAAATATATGAATAAACGTGATGATTATTTAACTAATTTCTTTAAAGTTTTGGATTGGAAACAAGTAGAAACCAATTATGCTAACGCTTTAAAGAAATAAAAAAATCATTACTATTTACCCATAATAAGAAAGCGGAAACTCCAGTTCTGGAATTTCCGCTTTTTATTTATATGTTTCTAAAGCTAAACTAACTCACCAAAAATATTACAAACCAAGGACAGAAACACCTTGTTCGAAAACAATATCTACCGGGATGTTTTTTGCTTTCAGACGATCTAAATCTTTTTGTAAATCGGCACTGATTTTTCCTTTCTCTTGATTGAGCTTCACAACACCATCGTAATCTCCATCACCTTGCAATTTCAGAATCAAAGCAGATAAACCATGCATTGCTTTCTCCATTTTAGGTACATCTACCCTATAATGATTATTGGCCGTTTTCACGAAAGCACCTTGCTCTTGGAAATAATTAAAACAAACCATATTCGCTTGGCCATGGGCAGAACTTGCTCCAAAACGAACAGAACGTAGAATACCAGCCAAGAACGTAACAAAATAATCTTCTTGCGTCCCTTCTAATTCTTGTTTGGCCAAAAGCTGATTCACCATATAGAGCCCCAAAATATCTGCCTTTCCTTCTTCTAAAGAAGATTGTGTTTCTTGCAAAGCCTCTCTAACAGTTCCTTTGCCATTGATAGTGTTTTTAATTCCTAAACCGTGCGCCACTTCATGGAACATAACATTGGCAAAAAACGCATCGAATTTTACGTTCTTTTGCTGAGAAGGATCTATCAACTCTTCGGCAATCGGTAATAAGATTTTATCGAATTTTGCTTGCATTGCATTTTTCAATTGCAAGCGACGCGTTCCTTTTTCTAACTGTACCCGTTCATCATTGGGTAAATTAATCGCAATGGTTTTTCCTCCAGCATTACAATCACCTGCATAGTAAACAACATCATACGCATTTAGGTCCGAATCGGTTCCTGGCTTTTCGGTTTTGTATTTTGCATCAACCGGCAAATTCGCTTGCAATTCGGGTAAATATTGTACAAATTTTGCTAATTTCTTAGACCACTCCATATCTTTTACCAAAACATAGGCTTCATAAGAAGCTTTATACCCAAATAACTGATCTTCGTAGGTTTCTATCGGACCGATAACCAAATCCAAACGATTATTTTTCATGTCCATCCAAGCTAAATCACTGGTGTAAAAATCATCGTTCAACAAAGATGTAGCACGTAAAAATAAATAATTTTTCAGCTCTTTATCTTTAGTAAGCTCTGCAGCTTTTACCAGTAGTTCTGCTGCCTTTTGTAATTGATTCTTATACAATACGTGGTACGGAATCGTGTATAATTTCCCTGCTCGATCGCGACGCACAACAGTATAATTTGATTTTCCATCTACAAGATTTGCTGCCTCAAACTCGGCCTTCGTCATATCGGTAGGATAAAATGTAGACCCCAAGGGTTTCGGCCCAATCCCCTCTACAAACGACGCATCATTATTCATCCTATCCCAAGGACCATAATTTATTTTCGCATAGTTTTTTTGCTCTCCTTTGGTGGCATCCATCAAATCGACTTTTGCACCATACGCTTGTTGCCAAAATAAATCGTCCATAATTTCAGAGGCCTTGATCATCAACTTCAACACTTCTTTTTCGTTGGTCGATAATGTAGAAATATCCATCGTCAACGGAACACTTGCATAATATTCGTACGGATAGGATGGAGCTTTTTGTGTGTGTTTGGTCGTGTTTTGACTTGTTTTCATCGTATGATTTGTTTGTGTAGAACAAGAAGAAAGCAAAGCCGAAACAGCTAGTAAACTTACAACAAATGTGTTTTTCTTCATGATACAATTATTTTAGTACAAGGTACAACGAAGATTTTACATGAATAATAGATAAAGAAACAGAATTACAAGAATTTCTGGTTAGGATAATCTTTTGGCTAGGAAAAATTTAATTTGAAGGATACATAAAACTAAAAAAGCCTCTCAATAAAATTGAAAGGCTTTTGTTTACTAAGCTATGTTTTGGGTGGATGATGGGTCTCGAACCCACGACCTTCGGAACCACAATCCGACGCTCTAACCAACTGAGCTACAACCACCATGTTGAATTTTAGTTGAAAACGAAATTCTAAACGTTTCTTGGGTGGATGATGGGTCTCGAACCCACGA
>NZ_KV798514.1:0-116281 GCF_001809725.1 Weeksella sp. HMSC059D05 | reverse complement strand
CGCTCTAACCAACTGAGCTACAACCACCATTTCTATTGGACTGCAAATATACTATTGAATTCGATATTTACAAATATTTTTCAAAGAAAAATCAAATCAAATCGTCAAGCGATTGAATGCCAATATATCTACATGCCACAAATCCTTCAGCAGCTTCTACACCAATTAATCGTCCTAAATCCAACGCTCGATAGCGAATAGAATCCGTGAAATTTTTCGACGAGATTGCTGTTTGTGGTTCATCCTCTAGATTTGGATTATAAAATTGAGTTTTATAAGCCATACAAGCTTCTACTTTAATATCTAAATAGCCTGAAACATCTACCAAGAAAGTTGGCTCTATAGGTAACCATTGTATATAATGAAAATGTTTTTTTGGTCGCCATGCTTCTTGCTGGGTATCTATTTTTATCAAACCAGACAAAAACAGGGCATTGCTTACCAACTCAGCTGCTTTGCCGTGATCTGGATGTCGATCGGTTGGAGGATTACTCAATACAATATCGGGTTGATATTGACGAATTATCTTGACAATGGCAAGTTGATTGTCTTTATTGTTCTGAAAAAAGCCATCAGACAATTGTAGATTCTCACGCACTTTGACTCCTAATATCTTTGCAGCTGCTTTGGCTTCTTCCTTTCTTGTTTCAGCCGTGCCACGCGACCCCAATTCGCCTTGTGTGAGATCAAGGATTCCTACTTTTTTACCTTCGGCAATAGCTTTGGCTAAGGTTGCCGAACATCCTAATTCTACATCATCGGGATGTGCTCCGATGGCTAAAATATCTAACTTCATTTTACTTTTTTTCTATCCAACCGATAATTTCTTTACTATCTGGGGTTACTTTTGATGGATAGTTGGTTTCTAAGGTACCGTCTTCATTGATCAAAAATTTATGAAAATTCCATCCTACTTTGGCATCTTCTACACCGTTTAATTCTTTTTGTGTAAGAAAACTAAAAATTTGATTTTGGTTTTTCCCTTTCACATCACTTTTACTCATCATTGGGAAAGTTACACCATAGTTGAGTTGACAGAATTCGGCAATTTTTTTATTATCATCGTATTCTTGATTCAAGAAATTATCCGAAGGAAAACCAACGATTACAAAGTTTTGATCTTTGTATTGTTTATAAATTTTTTCGAGCGTTTCGAATTGCGATGTAAATCCACATTTGGACGCGGTATTGATTATTAATATTTTTTTTCCTTTGAGGTCGGCAAAATTGAAAGTTTCTCCGTTGATATCCTCGAAACTGTATTGATAAATTGTTGGCCGTGTCATTTGATTTTCTATTTTTTTTGGTGATGAAATTTCTTTGTTTTGTGCGTTACAAGCTAAAAAAGAGAAACTCAATAAACCGATTATTCCGTACTTTAACATTGGTGTATTTTATTTTTTTTAATTTTAGTAAGGTACAAAAAAAGCACCAAAGTGGTGCTTTTTATGATGATAGTTTTATTTCTTTTTTTTGTGGTATTTATTATAGGTTATTTTAGAGACAATACTCAAAATCAACATTCCGATAGCAGCTAAATACACCCATAATGGAACCGGAATTGGGTCACCTGCTGCATATGAATGCAATCCTGATAAGTAATAATTTACTCCAAAATAGGTCATAATAACCGACCAAATAGACCACATTGCAGCAATATTATACGCCCATAAACCTCGTAAGCCTGGCACTAAACGCATATGCAGAACTATTGCATAGACAATTACTGTAATAAATGCCCATGTTTCTTTCGGGTCCCAAGACCAATACCTACCCCAAGATTCGTTGGCCCACATCCCTCCAAGGAATGTCCCAACGGTGAGAAGAAATAAACCAATAGTCAGCGATATTTCGTTGACATATGCCATTTCTTTTAAGGATATTTTTATTTTCTTATTCGGTCTGAACAACATGATGATCAAAGAGAATAAAGATAAAACAGCACTTAGACCAAAAAAACCATAACTAGACACGATGATAGCAACATGAATTATTAACCAGTATGATTTTAACACGGGAACTAGGGGGGTAATTTGTGGATCTAGCATCGATCCTCCGTGTGCAAACCCCATCATAATTACCGCTACCATTGCTCCGGTTGCAGGGATAAAAGCGTTTCTATTTTTATGTAGTAATAAGCCAGACAGCACTCCAACCCAAGATATAAATACAATAGCTTCATACCCATTCGACCAAGGAGCGTGTCCTGTGAGATACCAACGTACCCCAAGACCTATAGCTTGCAGAATAAAAACAATAACGGTAAGCCCAATAAAGAAGTTTGTAATATACCGTAATAGTTTCGATTCTCTAAAGAGCTGAATAAATGCTAAAATAACCAAGGCGGAACCAACAATTGTATAAGCAATCATTATCCAAAAGAAAATATTGGCTTTGTTATATAGAACCTCTATTTCTACTTTTTTTGAGGGTGGGACTACATTTTTACCCCATTTGTGTTGGTACTCATCAATGTAATGTATTGCATTATCTGCTGCTCGCCAATCGCCCGTTTCGATCCCTTTCGAAACCATGTTGAAGTAAACACTTATCATTCCTAAAGCCATGGTATCGATTTCGACAGGGTTCTCTTTTCCTTGATAAACCCAAGACGTCCAGCGCTCTGAAGGATCATTTTGTACCGGAATAATTTTCAATTGGTATCCTTTTGCTGTATTATCCAAAATATTAAAACGTTCGGTAACATTAATTACCTCGTCATCAAACTTTGAGCGTTCGGCTGGTTTTTTAGAGAAGGATTTGTTATAGTGCTCATCCAACACAAAACGAGTTGTTTTCGGGTCGATAAGATTCATTAATGAGGTATAACCATCATCGTTGGCTTTTGTTAAATTTTTTAGTTTAACACCTCCTTTTTTGTCTACCTTAATCAATGGTGCATTGGCCCAAAAAGCAGGATCGAGTTGTACGGCGATAAACCACTGGTTAGCCGATAGCCCATAATATTTATCTTTTTTATAGATTTTCCGAAGAATATCCAATGCTTGTGTATCGATTGGTTTGATTCGTCCTTCGATATCTTGAATGAGTAAATGTCCAAACTTTTCACTATGCTCTTTTGGAATTTTTACCTTGCTTACCAAATCATTAGGATTATCCATTTCTTTCTGGAAAGCTTTCATGTGTTCGGCCGTATGCACTTCTTGTTGTGCTTTTGGTTCTTGTGCACTTCTACCATCGGTTGTGCTTGGTAGTTGTCCGAGACCATAAAAACTTAATAAGAAAAATGGTAGGAGAATCATTTTCTTCTGATGCAATGCTTTCAGTAGCGAATTCAATTGCCAAAAACGCGTTCCTTTCCAAAATAAAGTAACAAACATACTGGTAAACAATAGAAAATATCCTACATAAGTAACATTCGTCCCCCACCAATCTTGGTTAACAGAAAGGATGGTTCCTTGTTCGTCTGGGAAATAGCTAGCCTGGAAAAAACGATAGCCTTTATAATCCATCACGTTATTCATATAAATATGCTGTGGAGTTTCTTTACCTTCATCGATTACGGTTATCATACTTTCGAAAGATGATGGATTAATAGATCCTGGATAACGATCGAGTATAAAGTCGTCTAATCGTATGCTAAAAGGTGTTTTTACAATTTTAGATCCATAACCAATCGATATGTTCAATCCTGCTAAATTGGCATCTGCGGTATAGTTTGTTTGTCCTCTTCCACCTACAATAACCACAGTGTCGCGCTCATTTCCTACCGAAACTTCTGCATAGATAGCCCCAGGTAATTCGGCTTCATTCGGATTGAGTTTCGAACCATGTCGGTACTGAACTTCTCCCGTAAAAGGTGGAACAGGTACCACAAATTGTGCATTCATGATCGAATATAACGAACGGTATTTTAACGGCTCTTCTACATTGAAGGCTAATTTACCTGCGCCCTCTCTTAGTTTTTCTTCATCGGTAATTTGCCCGATTGCCTGTCCTTGCATCTGAACATATTCTCCCTCGAAAGGTGACTTTATAAGAATCTGCCCATCAACTTCTCTCAATTGAATGGTACCATCCATTGGTCGATTAAAAGTTACTAAAGCACCATTTATGCTTTTAATTTCTCCACTTCTGATGAAAACCGAACGGCGTCCGCCCTCACCTACTGTAACCAATTCTAGAATACGTTCTCCTTTATCGGTTCGCACAATCGTATCAAGTGCATGAGGGATATAATCAAACGTTTTTAGTTTAATGACTTTATCTTTGAACTGATATTTTCCTTCGAAGTGTCGACGAAACAAAAACGAAGTGCTGTCTTTTCTATCGAAATAAGTCATCGCATATTCGTGATTATCGTAAGCCATTCGCTGTTCACCGTCGTCAATTATCATCTTGAAATATGATTTATCTGATATGATTTCGTTGGTTGTTTCACCTTCTGCAATTGGCATTTGCCCTTCAAAAGAAATATAGCGTGTAATTGCACCACCTAAGAAAATAAACAAAAATGCTAAATGAAACACCAAAACCGGAAGTTTCTTAAACGACCACAAACTATAACGTTTGATATTAGCAATAAAAAGAGCCATTAACCAAACCATTAGAATCTCGAACCAGGTAGCATCGTAAATCAATTTTTTTGCGGTAAGAGTATCATAATCGTTTTCCACAAAAGTGGCAATCGCCATAGCAGCAGCGTAAATAAATAAAAGAACTGCCATGGTCCTGGTAGAAAATAGAATTTTTTGCAGCTTATCCATTTTATTGTTTTGTCGTACAAAAATAAGCGAGTTCAGCCGATTAAACACTACATAGTCAATGATTTTTGTTATCTAACCTGGTTTTAAATAGTTAAACTTTTATTAAAAAAGAGAATAAAAAATATTTACTGTTGTTTTTTATTTTTCTCATTGTCCGAAAAAGCAATATATTAGTACAAATTTCGAAGTAATAGGGTGATAAACCCAAAGTAAAAAACCCCAAACAATGAACAAACGAATAGCAATCTTAACCGAAGAAGGATTTGAGGAGGTGGAATTGAGTTCGCCAAAAAAAGTTTTGGAAGACGCTGGTTTTGAAGTAGATATTATTTCTACTACTTTAGAACCGATCAAATCTTGGGATCACACCGATTGGGGAAAAACCTACGAGGTAAATCGCAATGTCGATCAAGAAAAAATAAATATTTCTTGTTATGATGCTTTGATTCTCCCGGGTGGAGTTCTGAATCCCGACAAATTACGCCTCAATGAGAATGCTCTACAACTTATCCGTGACTTTAACGATGCAGGGAAGCCAGTTGCAGCTATTTGCCATGCACCACAAGTCTTGATTGATGCTGGAGTTGTAAAAGGTAAGAAATTAACCTCTTATCTTTCTGTGAGAAAAGATTTAGAAAACGCAGGTGCATTATGGCTAGATCAGTCTGTGGTAATTGATGGCAATTTAATCACCTCAAGGACTCCCAATGATTTATCGAATTTTAATCGAGCTATTTTAGAAGCTCTAAAAAAATAATCCTGAAAATATCCTTTATTTATTATTAACTTTTTGGATATAAAAAATTCCGCTCGATAGCGGAATTTTTTATATCTATATTTCTACTGGTTTTTCTATTCGTTATCAGCCGTTGGCTCGAACTTTTGTATAACCTCTGCAGAAACTCCTGTATTGCTATATCCACCGTCATGGAAAAGATTTTGCATCGTAACCATTTTAGTAAGGTCAGAGAACATTGCTACACAGTAATTTGCACAGTCTTGTGCAGTTGCGTTTCCAAGAGGAGAAACTTTCTCAGCATATGTTATGAAACCATCAAAGCCTTGCACTCCTTGTCCGGCTGTTGTTGGGGTTGGCGATTGAGATATCGTATTCACACGTACACCTTTTTCTTTACCCCAGAAATATCCAAAGCTACGAGCAATAGATTCTAAGTAAGCTTTGTTATCAGCCATATCGTTGTAGTTGGGGAATGTGCGCTGGGCGGCTATATAGGTTAAAGCTAAAATACTTCCGCCGCGGTTCATGATGTCCCTATCCCATGCAGTTTTCATGATTCGGTGAAAAGATACAGCAGAAATATCCCAACCTTTTGTTAACCAATCATAGTTAAGGTCGATGTATTCTTTTCCTTTGCGTACATTAACACTCATCCCAATAGAATGTAAGATGAAATCGATTTTCCCGAATTTCTCCGCTGCAGCATCAAACAATTTCCCTAAATCTTCCATAGAAGTGGCATCGGCCGGAATAACGTCTGAATTTGTTTTTTCTGCCAAAGCATTCAATTGTCCCATTCGTAGAGCAACCGGCGCATTGGTTAAAATAAATTCTGCTCCTTCAGCATGGCATTGCTCTGCAACCTTCCAGGCGATAGAATTGCTATCCAAAGCTCCAAATATGATCCCTTTTTTTCCTTTTAATAATCCGTATGACATGGTTTTATGTTTTCTTGATTCAAATGTACTTAAAAAAATTTAACAAATATTAAAAGTCCTATCGTAATTCACTGTTTTCAGTAAAAGCATGCGAAACAACTTCTAATTTATCGTGCTCGAAAAGATTATAACTTTCTACATTAATTGGCGTAATAAATCCCTGACGTAAATCGACCAATTCGGCTTGTTGCGTTTCTTCATTTATTTGTACCAAACCTCTTCTTTCTACAAAAGACTCACTCAAATAGTATAGTACAATATCCCCTTCGTATATTCGTCGATGTTTTTTGTCTTTCAATCCAATATCTCTATCCACTGTATCAAAATCCATTTGCTTCTCCGACCACTGGAAATCGTTATAAGCTTTGTAATAGACTACAGAAGAAATGCTCTCTTTTGCATAGCCCATCACCCGATTTTTTTTTCTTAGTCTATAATACTTCATTACACAAAAATACTTAAAACGAAACAATTCTTTACGATATTTTTCTTTACGCCAGGAGTTTTGGTAGGACAATATCCTTGTCCAATCAACCCAAATATTAAGCAACAAAAGGATAGAGTTTTACCTATAGCAACATAGGATCTTACCTTCTAAAAAAAATCTATCGATAAAAGGAAAAATCATTATAAAATATTTTCGACAAAAATGCCCAAATCTATTCGAGCGTAGTATCTTTACGTTCTATTCACCGCTTATCTAAAACTTGATTGATGTACAAAATATATCCAGAAAAAAGATACAACGAAACCTTGAAATTATTAACCAAATTTGCCCCAAAAGGCACAAAAATTCTTGATATAGGGGTAGAAAATCCTTTTTCTTTTGTGATGAAAGAAAATGGTTTTCTGGTAGAAAACACCCAAGGTGAAGATCTCGATTACCATCCTGAGGTGTTAGAAAATTACGACGTAGAATTTGTTACGGCTCTAGAAATCCTAGAGCATTTGGTCAACCCGATGGGTGTTCTCACGCATTTACCTGCCAACAAGCTTTTGGCTTCTGTTCCTCTGAAATTATGGTTCTCGCCTGCTTACCGTAATAAAAACGACGAACGAGATGTGCATTATCATGAGTTCGAATCATGGCAATTTGACTTCCTTTTAGAAAAATCTGGGTGGGAAATCAAACATCGCCATCAATGGACACATCCCACAAAAAAAATTGGTATTCGCCCGATTCTTCGGTATTTCTATCCACGGTATTATGCAGTTTATGCAGAACGTAAAAACCCAATCTAAGTGAATTATTCGGTTATTATTCCTGCACATAACGAAGAAGCTTTTATCGGGATTACTTTACAATCGCTGATCAAGCAAAGTGTTTTACCATCAGAAATTATTGTGGTCAACGATCATTCGAGTGATAAAACACCAACCATTGTCGAGCAATTTTCACATAACCACCCTTGGATTCGGTTGATTAATCGAACCTCGAAAGCCGAGCATCAACCTGGCAGTAAAGTGGTTTTGGCTTTTTTGGCTGGTTTGCCTCATCTCACCAAACCGTACGATATTTTGGTAAAACTGGATGCTGATCTAGATTTGCCTCTCAATTATTTCGAACAGATTATAAACGAGTTTTCGCACAACCCGAAAGTAGGTATTTTGGGCGGACATGCCTATATCGAAAAAAATAATCAGTGGCGATTAGAGCAATTAACCGATCCGGATCATGTGCGTGGCGCTTTTAAATCCTACCGAAAAGAAGTATATGAAGCTATTGGAGGTTTGCGTCCACAAATGGGTTGGGATACTGTTGACGAATTATTGGCCAAATACCACAATTGGGAAGTCTATACACTAACCAACCTGAAAGTAAAACATCTGAAACCAACGGGCGCAAATTATCAACCCGAAGCTCTCCTGAAACAAGGTGGCGCTTATTACACACTGGGCTATGGTTTTTGGATTACAACCATTGCCGCATTGAAATTGGCTATCAACAAACGAAAACCCTTTTATTTTGTTGGATATTTACAAGGTTATTTCGACGCGAAAAACGCTCAACTTCCTAAAATGGTCAATCGTGAAGAGGAACGGTTTATCCGCCAATATCGTTGGCATAAAATCTTAGAAAAACTTGGAATCCGAAAATCACAATAACATTAACAAATCGATTTTAATCGAAGATTGTTCTTACTTTCGAGTAAACACATGCGAATGAAAACATTTTACTTTTTTCTTTCTTTATTATTTACTGGTTTGTTTGTCGGGAAAGCACAATTTGCGCAAATGAAAACAATCAACGGTAAAATTGTCATCGATGACGAAGAAGACCACTCGGTAGAAGGCATCAATATCTTCAATCTTCGTTCTAAAACCTCGAGCAAAACCGACGAAAAAGGTCAATTTTCTATTTATACTAAAATTGGCGACACGATACAATTCGATAGACTTGGTTTGGTGAGTCGTCAGATTATTGTGCACCCTGATTTGTATGCGAGAGCGTATGCAGAAGTGCATATGAATATCGAAGTTATCGAACTCAACACAGCCATGGTAAATCCTCTTCGGATGGATCGTTTTTCCGATGAATCGGATATGACCTATCTGTATCGAAGTTTAGGAATCCGAAAAAAATCGTACAAAGAAGCTCTACCAAAAGTGGTCAGAGATAAAAAAGATTTGTATAAATTTCAGGTAGGACAGATTCTGAAACCAGTTGAACTCATCGGGCACTTGAATGGTTATTATCGAAAAAAAAGGAACTTAGATTTTTATGAAAATGAAGCTTATTTTGCAACCAAAATAAAAGATTATTTCCCGAATGATTATTTTACCGATGAACTGAAAATTCCGGCAGAGAAAATAGAAAACTTCATTAATTACACCATTCAGAGAACGAACATCAAAGATATGGTGAACCCAGAACGGTATTTTGATATTGGTTTGATTCTTGAAGAATACGCTCCGAAATATCTCAACGAATTGCAGCAAACAAATGAATAGAATCCTAATATTTTCATAATTTTAAGAATCATAGCTTGCATTGCAAAAAATCTGAATATTTTAGTTGTTTCATTCTTACATTTACCTATGTTGTATAGATACCTTTGGTTAATTTTTTTCATGCTTTTCGGGAGTGGTTTATTTGGTCAGCAAGCCGAGAAATGGGTACATGGCAATATTATCCTCGATCCGGATGGTGAAATGGCAGAAGGCGTATATGTAACTAATCTGCGGACAAAAGAAATTGCGATCAGTAATTTTGCAGGAAACTTTTCTATCCGTGCAAAAGAAGGGGATGTTTTGGATTTAAAATCAGATTATTACGAAAACAGAAAAATAAAACTCTCACACGAGTTATTTGCCAAAAATCTAGTTGTTATCCACCTAAATATCAACGTAATAGAATTACAAACCGCTTTGATTACTGCCCATCTTACGGGAATTCTTACCAAAGATGTGAAAGCCGGAAAACGTACAGATAAAGTTACCAAGCTCTACAAGCAATTGGGCGTGAATCCAGACATCAATCCTATTCGGGATACTTCGGCACTGAAGGCAGGGTTCTTCAACGGAGATATTTCGCTTACTCGATTAGATATTGGTCGGATTTACGATGTGCTTTCGGGCGATATGCGCAAAAGAAAAGCAACCTTGGAATTCGAAGCCAAAGCTGATAGACGCTTAAGTATCCGAAAATATTTCGGTGATGATTATTTTATCAACGACCTGAAAATACCGTCGTACAAAATCAATGATTTTATCGAGTATACGTATGCTAATTCGGGCATGAGTCGAGATGTCGAGAATGGGAATTATTTAAGCATCATGGAAAAATTGATTCGCTTCTCGACGATTTACAGACGATTGGTGTTGGAGAAAATTCCCGAATCGACGACAGAGAATCATCCTACCGAAACCCCTCCTACCGAAAAAGAAAATTAAACGCGATTAACGGAAATCTGGGTTCAGTGGATTGCTTAGATCCAAACCTAAACTGAATAAAAATCCATTTTTACGACCGTCAACTTGAAAGTCAGACAAGCCAATATCATACGACATTCCGGCTTTTAGCGAACCTACTTTCACCTTTACGATGGGCGAAACAAATAAAGGATCTTTGTAATCTTTAGAAATGCCTTGCTTGTACGATATCCCAACATCGAGGCCTTGCTCACGATCCCCAAAACCGAAATGTGCAATGAGATTCGCATCTAGACCACTATATCGATTCGCATTGGTGTTGTATACAATAGAAGGTTGTAGGTTGATGCCTTCTGTAAGGTACCATTCGTATCCTAAATTGAGATAATAGGTTGTCGGGAGCGGCTCGAAATTATTCACATAATAAAGATTGTTATCAATCGGAATATCAAGTACAGATACTCCTCCAAAGAAATTGGCATATCGAAAAGAAATTCCTAAGTTCATCATAAACGTATTGTAACGATCATTATTGAGCAAAGGATCGTTAGGATCATTGACCACAACATCTGACAAATCGAACGATTGATTGAAATACGAAGCCCCAAGTCCGAAAGATACCACATCTTGTAACTCATTGTGCCCACGAGAATCTTGAACCGGAATATGATAAGCAGCCGTCATATTGAAACCGCTCATTTTGGTAGCTCCATTTCGGTCGTTGAAGAAATACGTCCCTATTGCTAAACGATCGATGACCGTTGCATGCGCACTAATGGTTTGGGTTCTTGGGCTATTTGGCAAATCGTCCCATTGATTTCTGTTGCTTGCATTAATGCTGATATACTCGGGGTTTTGACCAGCATACGAGGGATTAATCAACATTTTATCGGTCACCAAATAGTGATTATAATACGGTAAAGATTGTTGTGCTTCTGCTTGCTGCAACAGAGAACCAAAACCGATCACAAGGGTTGTTAGAATTTTCTTCATAAGACAAATAATCGCTGTAAAATTACTATTTATTTTTTACTGTAATGTTACCAGAATACTTAATATTGATTTGTACACTTTGGTTGTTAACATTCGGATAATCGATGATATACCAATAATCCCCTGACGGAATTGGTGTACCATTTCTTTTTCCATCCCAATTTAATATTTCGGCGTTTCCTTCTTTTCTTACAAGTGTTTGTCCGTAACGATCGAAAATCTGCAAACGCATAATATGAGGACTATCAAATGTGGTCAAAGGTTTCCACACATCATTTTTACCATCTCCATTGGGTGAAATAAAATTAGGCAAATCGAACACATAAATTCCAGAAACCGAAACGCCTCCACATTCGTTTTCTCTTACCCAAACTGTAATGTTTTTTCCACCTTCGATCGACTCGAATTTTTTACTACTTTGCCATTGGGTAGGAAGCGCTCCATCGTACGAGATACCATACTCCAATCTTCCTCCATTTCCTTTGGCTTCTACTGTCAATGTTCCGTTTTCGATTGTGATCGATTTTATCGTCGGATCGGGTAAGGTTTCGATGGTAAAAGTATATACATCAGAGGTACAAGCATTTTCTGATTCAGCCGTAATCGTATAACTACTTCCTACTGGCAATTGATAAGTAGTGTCATTTATGGGGTAAATCTCAACGCCCGCATCATTCATTATCGTATAGGTAAGATTCTCGTCATAATTGCCAAGAGTAGTAATATCAAAATCAAAAACTCCTTGCGAACAAAGTGCAGGAAATACTGGCAATTCGATGGTTGGTTGCGTATATTTTTGATAGGAAATAAACAAATCCTTGCTACTACATTCGTCATGTCTTCTAACTGTAACCTTCACTTTTCCGGCAGGAGAAGTCATAGCTTGTACAAGGTCTAATGCATTTTGATCAAATACAACTCCAGGATGATTTTCTTGTATTTTAGCCAACAAGTCTTTCACTTGATCAATTGCCGTATCCGAATCATTTTCGCAAAAGCTAACTTGGTTCTCATCAAAGTATGCTTGCGTCACACTCAAATCATCAGAAAATTCTTTGGCTTTATTGATAGTGATGGTAGAAGCAATTGTACAAGTCTGAACGGTTTTATTTCTAATTTCTATAGAAATCGTCTTTGTCGATTCTGTACCGAAAGCTATTGTTATAGAATTATTTTCGTCGTGTAATTTTCCGTTGATATAGATCGGGTAATCCAAAACATCCTTACCAATATTCATCCTCAACCAGTCGTTGGTTATTTTTATTGAGTCGTCGCAATCAGCGGTCAATTCAGGTAAATTCGACAAATCAAAATCGGGTTGATTGATGGCTTTTACTTCTACCTGCAAGGTTTCGGTATTACATGTTTCACCGTTTTTCTTGATCGTGAAATCGACCATTTGCATTTGATTGGCCTCGATATTTATAGGAAAGCTGATCGAACCAAACTCATACGTTACGTTGCTCAATCCCAAAGTAGAACTCAAATAAGTTTCTAATTCTGTTTGAGAAACCACAAACTTTTCATTTTCTGACAAACAAGATGATAGCAATGGCTGAATTGGTTGTGTAACAGAAATAGAGCTTTTTGTTAATTCATACGTCCATTTTACTTCAGTTTCACAATGTCCATTTAATTCTCCTTTCACGGTAATTACTCCGTTATTTTTATCCGTGATATAGCTCAACAAAACATCTTCTTCAATCTCTAAACCATCTTCGTAATAACGCAAAGTAGCTGATGTTCCGTTTCTTATAAATGCAATTGCATCATCAATATCTTTTTGTTCCAAATCGACTGCACACGTTTTCAAAGCATAAGTTTCTAAATCAATTGGTTCTGTTTTGTTCACGGTAAAATTCGCTACAACGCTTACACAAGAATTGTCGGCATTATCCATCAGTTGTACTTGAAAAACAAATGAATTATTTCCCGAGAAAGTGATGGGCGTTCCTGGCGCATAGCCCGTAACAACTAAAGTATGATTGGTTGCAACCTTCAATAAGGTTCGTAATTCTTCCCTACTCAAAGAAGAACCTTCACACAGATCTTTGTTAAAAACAGCTCCTGCATCGAAGGTAGGATTTGCATTCGAAAACTTTAAGGTAATCCAATCAGAAGTTGCAGAACAAAATTGTGTTCCTTTGTATTCAACTTTTATTTTGATGGTCTGATCATTCGGAAAACTTCCCGTTATCGGATTTCCGACTTGATCTATTTTTTCGACAATAGCGAAATCAGCAGCATTGGGTACATTGAGAATAGCATTTATCAATTGTTGATCCGTCATTTGTATCGTTGTAGCACAACTCTCAATTTGTCTTTCTGCTTCGGGTCGAATAGCCGTTGAAAAATCGTACACCGGTTTGAAAACCAAGTCTACTTTATACACATATTTTAGGTCATCTGAAGCATCTAAAACTTCCGCATAAATCGTTTGATTATTCGTGATTTCAGTTGCCCCAAAAGGAATTGACATTTGCTCATCTTGGTAAAAAGAAACTTGTGAAGTCGGTACTTCAGCATCCGTAGCAACCTCTGTTCGCAAGGCATCAACCAAATATTTCCCGCCTTCGCATTCGGTGTTTTTGACCAATGTTTTTTGTTCTACCGTATGCACAATAATATCGAACTTTGCATTTACTTCCCCATAAACACCGATAATTATTTTTTCACCAGTCTTTAATTGATCATTACCTCTAAAATCTTTTAAATATCCAGAATAAACGTGTGAAGGGCTTAAGTTATAAATTTCACATTTTAGAGTTGAGCTTTCTTTTAACCCTTTTGATTCTCCCTTGACACCTTTCTCAATCGATCGAATGTACTCAATCGTTTTTCTTGAAGATTCTCCATCTTTAGGTTTGAAAATATGTGCATTGTCATCACTTTTTTTCAATTTCCATACAATAAAATAAAGCCCATTGTTAGCAGAATGTAAATCAAATGAAAAGTCGGTATTATAAGATGATTCATATATGAAATACTTAAATCCATCTCCTTTTGCTACAGTATTGTCTCTACAATTAATCTCAACTTCATTCTTAGCCAAATCCCAATTATGGTTTATTTCAGTTAACATTAAATTTTCATTCAATCCATTTTTCAACTCATGAAATTCTGGTATTTGTCCAAAAACCGTATAACTGCATATCAATGCCCACAACAATAAAAGTCTTTTCATTTTCTTCCTTTTCTTTCGCTCCAATTATGTATAACGCTAAAAATAAAATATTATTCTATTCTTGGGGCGAATCTAAAGAATTTATTAAGAATCTGTTATCTTTGCACTCTGAATTTTTTTTTAGAATCGAACCATGGCAACTTTAGAACAAGAAATAAAAAAACGTAAAACCTTCGGAATCATTGCTCACCCCGATGCGGGAAAAACTACCCTTACCGAAAAACTTCTTCTTTTCGGAGGTGCAATTCAGGAAGCGGGTGCCGTAAAAAGCAATAAAATAAAAAAAGGAGCGACATCCGATTTTATGGAAATCGAACGTCAACGTGGAATTTCGGTTGCTACTTCGGTTTTGGCTTTTGAGTACAAAGGCAAAAAAATCAACATCCTCGATACGCCCGGACACAAGGATTTTGCCGAAGATACCTTCCGTACCCTTACGGCTGTTGACTCGGTAATTGTGGTGATCGACGTTGCAAAAGGGGTCGAAGAGCAAACCATCAAACTCGTAGAAGTTTGTCGAATGCGCAATATCCCGATGTTGGTTTTCATCAATAAAATGGACCGCGAAGGAAAAGATGCCTTTGATTTGATGGACGAAGTGGAACAAAATTTAGGATTAAAAGTAACTCCCCTTTCTTGGCCAATTGGTATCGGGGCGACCTTCAAAGGAATTTATAATATTTGGGAAAAAAACATCAATCTTTTTTCTGCCGACAACAAACAAAAAATATCAGAAACAACCAAAATAGACGACCTCAACTCACCAAAATTGGTAGACATTGTAGGAGAAAGCTATGCCGAAAATCTACGTAGCGAAATCGACCTTATCGAAGGGGTTTATCCAGAATTCGATCATCAAGCATATTTAGAGGGAAAATTACAACCGGTATTTTTTGGCTCTGCCTTGAATAATTTTGGAGTACGAGAGTTACTCGATGCGTTTGTCGATATTGCTCCCATGCCACAACCCAAAGCGACAGACGAGCGAATTGTAGATCCGTTCGAAGATAAATTCTCGGGCTTTGTATTCAAAATTCACGCGAATATGGATCCGAAACACCGCGACCGTTTGGCTTTTGTGAAAATAGTTTCAGGAAAATTCGAGCGAAATAAAAACTATCTACACGTACGCCAAGGGAAGTCGATGAAATTCCCTTCGCCAAATGCATTTTTTGCCGACAAAAAAGAAATCGTCGATCTATCGTTTGCCGGTGATATCGTTGGTTTACACGACACCGGAAACTTCAGGATTGGCGATACACTTACCGAAGGCGAGAACTTCCATTTCAAGGGAATTCCGTCTTTCTCACCAGAGCATTTCCGCTATATCAACAATGCCGACCCGATGAAGGCAAAACAATTAGAAAAGGGAATCAAACAATTGATGGACGAAGGGGTTGCGCAATTGTTTACTTTAGAAATAAACAACCGAAAAGTAATTGGTACGGTGGGTGCCCTTCAGTATGAGGTTATTCAGTACCGTTTAGAACATGAGTACAATGCCAAGGTTACGTACGAACCATTTTCTGTGCACAAAGCTTGTTGGGTAGAAGTAGACAATGAAAAATCGGAAGAATTTTTAGATTTTAAACGCGTAAAACAACGGTATTTGGCACGCGATAAATTTGATCAGTTGGTGTTTTTGGCCGACTCTGCTTTCACAATTCAGATGACGCAAGAAAAATATCCATCAATAAAATTACACTTTGTTAGCGAATTCTAAATCTTGTTTTCGATGGATATTCTTTTCAGATTTTGGTAGGATGTTCATCAAGACGAAACCCAAAAGTCATAACAAAATCTTTTTAATTTAGAGAATTATCTATTGGATAGACACCCGCACAAATTGATAAATAAAGAATAGTAATGTTCCAACAACAAAAAAAGGTTACGAGCAGATGCTCGTAACCTTTTTTATTAAGTTTATTTTCTTACCGAAAAAACTGTTCTGTTGCTCATCCTACCGAAAATTATCTTAGGGTGAAGATTAGTTTTTTATTCACAAACTCTTCTATTCCAGCTTTTGATAATTCTCGCCCATAACCCGAACGTTTTGTTCCGCCAAACGGCAATTCTTCACTCGAAGAAACTTGCTTGTTGATATAGACCATTCCCGAATCTATTTTACGCGCCAATTGTTGTGCATATTCTATATTTTCTGAGTAGATCGATGCGCCCAATCCATAAATAGTGTCGTTTGCCAAGGTTATCGCTTCCTCTTCGGTATCGAAAGGGAAAAGACAGACCACAGGTCCAAAAATTTCCTCGTCGTATGCAGGCGTTCCTTTGGTAATATTCTCGAGAACGGTTGGAGCCAAAAAGAAACCTTTCTCGTGCATGCGTTCTCCGCCCAACGTAACCTGAACTCCTTTGGCTCTAGAGTCGTTTATTTGCTGTAGAAGTTTTTCCAATGCACCTTTAGTACATACTGGTCCCATGAGTGTATCTTCTTCCATTGGGTTGCCTACTTTCATGTTTTTCATGTAGGTCAATAATTGTTCTTTATAAGTATCGTACAACGAGCGGTGCACAATGATTCTTTTGGATGAAGTACAGGCTTGCCCAGCATTTCTCAAACGACCGTTGATAGTACCTTTCATTACTTTTTCCAGGTCAGCATCGGCCAAAACAATCATTGGATCAGAACCGCCCAACTCCAACACAGAGCGTTTTATGTTGCGTCCGGCAATTTCTCCTACCGAAGCACCCGCTACATCTGATCCGGTGAGCGACACTCCTTTGATGATTGGGTTATCGATCAATTGCCCGACTTTGCCACCTGAAATCAATAGATTTTTATACAATCCCTTTGGGGCCTGTACAGCGGCAAAAATTTCGTCATATGCCATGCCACATTGCGGAATATTGGAGGCTGTTTTCAGGACAATCGTATTCCCTGCCATAAGGTTTGGCGCTACGAAACGAGCGATTTGTGAGAATGGAAAATTCCATGGCATCACACCCAAAAGGACACCGATTGGTTCGGATACTACATAAGCTTCACCTTTTTCGGTTTGTACGGGATATGTTGCCAAAAACTGCTCGGCATTCTTAGCGAAATACTCGAAAATATTGGCCGAATAATCCACCTCGATCAATGATTCTCTATAGGGTTTCCCCATTTCTTTGGTAATGAGTTCGGCATATTTTTGTTTGTTCTTTCGCATTTCTTCGGCTACACCTTGTACAATTTCTGCACGATGGGCGAAAGTTTCCCATCGCCAAGTGGAAAAACATCTTTGTGCATCTGACAAAAACGTCTCGATTTGATCTTGGGTATGGGGTTCGAATATTTTTTCTATCTCTTCGGTAAATGGGTTTAGGGTTTTTATTGTAGGTATTGACATAATCTTGTTTTAAGTCTTACAAATTTCGTAAATTATAAGCAAAAATGAGAACTTTAAATGAAAATTAGAGGAATATTATATTATAGTTATCAATTAATTTTCTTGTAAAAAGGCTACAAAATAGAATTAATTTTGTAAACAAATAACTAAACAGTTAATCTATAATGAAACATTTTTATTTTATGAATTGGATGATTGTCCTGATGGGACTGATCTCCTCAACCGCCTTAGGGCAGAATGTGGCTTATGAAGCCCACTTTAATAATCAGCAAGGAGCTGGTGGTACGTATAGAACAGACCTAGTAATTGAACTAGAGAATAGAAATTGGTTTGCATCTGCAGCTTATTATGGAAATGATGAATTTAGATTGGGGCACAATAAACAATCTAATATCCCAAGTAAATTCAATTTATCTGGTCAAGGTTCATCAATTGAAATGCAATGGGATATTGAAAATGTATCAGACTTTAAAATTGAGACAGGGAAAACATATGGAACTGTAAGCAATTGGTACATTTATGAATCTGTTGACGAAGGAAACTCTTGGTATTCTGTAGCTACAGGAAGTAATATTGGACAAATCCAATATTCTACTGCGACCCCTAAGACTGCAAGATATGCTCTTGTTATTACAGGAAGCAAGAATCCTCGATTAGTTTTGTCTAATGTTACTATCCTCAATCAGATTGGCACCCCAACCAACGAGCCACCGGTAATCACTACTGAACAAACTACAATCGAAGGTGTTTTTGGGGGTAGTTTATCTTTTGCGGTAACGGCGAACAACAATCCTACTTCTTGGACTGCCACAAATTTACCTCAAGGAATAACTTTTGATAACGGAGTTTTCTCGGGTACTTTTGAGAAAGCAGGAACTTTTATTACAACCGTAACCGCTACAAATAAATACGGATCAGACCAAAAAGATTTCACTTTCAAGATTGCTGATGAGCCTGTCTTGACTGATTGCTTCGAAGAAAAATTCGATGGGCTTGAAGGAAATAACACTGGTACAACAGGCTCAAATTCTACTTGGAAAGGAAACGAAAACTTCCCGACAGTATCTTCTGCTTACCAAGCTGGTGATGCTGTAAAATTAGGTGCATCTAAAAGAGCAGGAAGCATCACCTCTAAGGTATTGGACAATATCCAAGGAGATGTTAGCGTAACTTTCGATGTAAAAGGATGGACAAACGTAGAAGGTGACATCTTAGTAACCTTAGGGTCGCAAACACAAACAGCTATCTATACAGCAAAAATGGCTGATAATTTCGAAACCGTAACTTTACATTTTTCTGATGTAGAAGCAAATTCTACCATTACATTTGCAACCTCTGAAAAACGTGCATTCTTGGATAACATTTCTGTATGCAACGCAGGCGGAGCAGAACCTGCTAACCAAACTACATGGGACGGAACAGCATGGTCTAATGGTTTACCAACAGCACAAAAGAATGTTGTAGTTTCGGGGGCTTTAGAGATTGCCCAAGACATAGAAGCAAAATCTTTCACAATCGAAACAGAAGGTTCGGTTACCGTGAAGACAGGATATAACCTTTCTGTACAAGGTGTTATAGAAAACAAAGCGAATGCGGCAGCTTTCGTTGTAGAAAACAATGCTAATATTCTACAATCACAAGATGTTACCAATATTGGAGAGATTACAATCTTACGTAACAGTACTCCTATGGTAAGAAATGATATGACGTTGTGGTCTGCACCAGTAACAGGACAAGGTGTAAGAGCTTTCTCACCAGAAACATTATTCAACCGTTTTTGGACGTTTGATGAAGCAAACCATACTTATAAAAACATATTCAATACAGAAGATGCTGCAGACGTGAACTTCGCAACTGGAAATGGTTATGCAATTCGTGTGAAAAACACTTTAGCAAGCGGAACAGAAGCGGTACACGAAGGTAAATTCATCGGTAAATTGAATAACGGTACGTATACAGTAAATGTTAGCAAAACTGGTCAAGGATTCAATTTGATAGGAAACCCTTATGCTTCTTCTATCGATGGAATTGGATTCTTACTCAATAATATAGATATTGTAAACTCTGTACATTTCTGGACGCATGCACATGCAGTAGGTTCTGCGGAATTCGCCAACAATTATCTTACCTACAATAGAGCAGGTGGTACTGATTTAGACGATTTAGAGAACATTGCATCAGGACAAGGTTTCTTCGTAGAAGCTACCCATGCAGGGTCTATTGTTTTCAATAACGAAATGCGTACGAAAGATGCTGCTATTTTCCATAAAAACAACATCGAAAGAAACCGCATTTGGTTGAGTTTGAGTAGCGATAATAAGATCATCAACAACACTTTATTAGCCTATATGACAGGTGCTACTCATGGTATCGACAAACAATTGGATGCAAAATCAATCACTTCTGATATGACTTCATTATACCAAGTAATCGACAATGAAGCTTACAGCATTCAATCGCGTAGTTTACCATTCGACCGAGAAGATAAAGTTGCTTTAGGTTTCAATGCGCTTACTGCGGGTACCTACACAATCTCGATTGCAAAAACAGATGGTTTATTTGCAGAAGGTCAAGCTATATTCTTGGTAGATAATCAAACCGAAACTGTACACAATTTAGCTACACCGTATACTTTCCAAGCGACAGAAGGTGTAAACAACGATCGTTTTGTAGTAGTATACGAAAACCGTACAATGGGAACCAATAATTTCTTCAACCAAGCGCAAATAGCTGTTTACAACCAAAATAACCAAGTTGTTGTTGAGGCAAAAAACAATCTATCTTCGGTAGAAGTAATGGATGTACAAGGACGTGTAGTATACGCTAAAAACAACATTAATGAAGCTAAGCACATCATCTCTACCTCTGCTAAAGGTGTAATGATTGTGAAAGCAACGACAAAAGATGGACAAACACTTACCCAAAAAGTAATTATCAAATAAGAATACTAATCTAGAAGAGTATTTTCGGATACTCTTCTTTTAAACCTTGTTAATATGAACATCAATAAACTAAAACTTACAGTACTTTTCGTTGCAGGATTATTCTTCACAGCGAATGCACAATTCTTCAAGAGTGATAACCAAGAAGAAGGACATAGCTTTTTCAATAATGCAGAAAGAGGTCTTCCTGGCACTCCTGGTACAGATGGTGGTATAGACGAAGAAGATCCAGAACCAGGTCTACCAATCAACGATTACATCCCTTATTTGCTAGCAGCAGGGTTAATGGTAGCGTTTGCAAATCGTAAGAAACTAGCCAAACTCAATAAATAAGAAATATTGTAATTACTTACAAAAAAAGTCCACCAAGCGGTGGACTTTTTATTTATTGAAGATTATAGAAATGTAAAAATTATTTCACAAGTATTTTAGAAGTTGTGGTTTTCCCCGAAACACCATTGAATTGTAAATAATAAATACCTTTGGCAAAACCAGCTAAACTCAGGTTCGATTTTCCAGCTTTCAGTTCTACTGTTTTAAGCAACTGACCAGTTGCGGAAAGGATGTTAGTTTTTGCATCTTCTTTGAGATGAACGGTAGTGAAATCTTTGGCTACAGTTGGTGCCACTTCTGCTATAGAAATAGAAGAACTCACATCACTAACCCCCATGTTTTTCTCGTAACGATACGTTAGGTAAAAAGACGTATTGGGTAGTTCTTGTCCGTTTGCATCCAATTGTAAGAAACGGAATTTATATTCTACAACATCACTTCCACCTTCGAAGTTTGCAAAGTAATCATACATACTTTGTACTTCTCCAGGAGCAATATGTGCACCGCCATTAGGGTAGAAATAATTTTTTACTACAGGGTAATAACAATCTCCTCCGAAACAGAATTGTGCCATTTCACCATCTGCATTGGTCATCTCGATTACTTCTCCTGCTGCGATTATTGTTTCGTTACCAACATTTTTCAGAACATAGTACAGTTTAATATCGTCCGTAACATCTTGCGTCATGTCGCCAAATACATTAAAAACATGTACCGAGTTATTTTCATATTCTACGCCATCTAAATTAGAAACCGTAAATTTTTGGTTTTGAGCTTGGCTAAATCCTATTAAAGATAGGAATGAGGTGAGTACTAAAATTTTTTTCATAATATTAAAGTGTTAATAAACCAAGTGGTCGAGTATTACTCTACCACTTGATAAAAAGTTTATGTTATTTAATGATGACTTTTCTGGTCGAAATAGATGTGCCATCGTTGATTTTCACTACATAGGTTCCTTTTCCGAAACCACTCAAATCTAGTGTCGCTTTGCCCGAGTTGTGGTCTTTGGTGTATAGTTTACGTCCTGCCATATCCATCACTTCTATTTGCGATTTCGTTTTCAGCTCAACATGTACTATTCCGGTCGATGGATTTGGATAAACCTCTAAACCATTTTTGCCAAATTCTGTCGTAGACATTGTCCCGTCTGTAGAGAAATTTACCGTTGCTCCTTTCCCGTAATTACCAATTGTTTGATATAAAACTACGCCGTTATGGTCGACTAATTTCACTGATTTCCCTCCATCTCCGTACGAATCTATTAATTGAAACTGGAAACAATCTACACCTTCTAACTCAATCGGAATAGTATAAGTTTGATTATTACCATAGTTTTTTCCTTCGTACACAACCGTACCAGCAGAATTTAGAATCTTCCAAGACGTTTCTATCCCGTATTGATCTGTACTCAAAGTTAAAGTTAATGAATTAGATGACTCTTTCGCTTTTAAGAAGCTTGTACTGATCGTGTTGTTCGAGTTGTCTTCATCGTCTGGTAAAATAATTTCAACTGAATTATTATCGATAACCGTAAAAGGTGTTTCAGGCAATTCTATTGTCGTACGATTCAATGCTTTTAATTCACCTGTCCATGTATACGTATGGGTTTCTCCATTGATTTTGTACGTAATAAGCAATGATGTCAAGGTATTTTGTCCGTTGTTTTTAATTCCGATAACTGGATTTATTTTTCCTAGACAATTTGGTAAAATAGTTTCGATAGAGTTTACCTCAATTTCATTTGCTTTAGCGATTCCTGTGAAATCTGGTATTGTTCCTGCACCAGTCATAATCTCTTGATTTCCTTCTGCTATAAACGCAACCAACTCGATATCATCTGGCACAATAGGAACATTATTATGTGCTTCTGGTAAAGTTACTGTAAAGGTTCTATCGACAAAAGAGCCTGCCTTGGTAGTAGTGATTTCCTCTCCCCATTGTCCTGTAATCAAATCAATTAAACGATGCATGTGTATGTAATTACTGCCTTGTCCTCCACCTGCTTGTGGTCCTTTGGTATTATTTTGCAAAACTGCAATGTTCAGTTTATTCGTCGACACAGGACTATCTCCGGTATAATAAGCTTCTACATGCACCACCAGTTCACGTGTACTTACATTCAATGAGGCTTCCATACCCAAATTCACATAAGAAGGTTGAGACAGGATCTGATTCGAAGCAGAAGTCCATCCACCTCTACTTAGTGCTGTGCCACCTGCGGTCATCGGAGCTGGATTCGTAAATACATGACGATTAACTGTCCCCGAAGGATATCCATTTAATCCACTTTGGTTTGCTATCGCATTTCCGTACGGTGTTCTAAAATCGGGCGTAGCATTCGCATAACCTCCCTGGTGTATATTGATCAAAAATACTTTTCCTGGATTCGCTTCTTGTATAGCTTTTGCAATTGCATGCCCATCGGGACAATACCCACACTTAACACCTGTGAATTCTTCTAAGACAACTTTCTTATTTTCGGCTGTGGTACTAACAATCGTTTGCCCAAAAGCTGCCACAGGTAACAAAAATGCTACCAAGTAGTTTGTAAATTTTTTTTTCATATTGTTGTGTTTTAATAAATAGTTTTTCTTTAGGAAAACAAACCGCCGATTAGAATGATTGATATAACGAAACGGTAAGTCCTGTATTTTCTGGTACGAAACGACAAACACCTCCTACACAAATCAATCCTCCACGTTGACGTCCGTAATTTAAGGAAACACGAGTTGATTCTTTCGAGTAACTTCCTCCTACACTGTAATAATGAAAGCGTTTGTCTTTGTCGTCATTCCCATAATTATAGGTGTCAGACAGATAAAAATTCCAATTATAATTAAAATTATATTCTACCAAAGCTGCCGCCCAGTTTTTTCGATCGCGTTTGGTCTGAAGGTGTTGCAACTCGAATCGAACCGAATTTTTCGGATTGAGTTTGTACAAGAAATCTCCGACCACTACATTCGATAGAATAGATGAATAATTTCCACCTTCTACAATTCCTTTGTTGTAATAGATATTGGCATACGTGAAAATCATCGAAAATTTATCTGTCCATTTTTTATTGATTTCGAAATTGACATCGTGAAAGAATTTTTTTCCAAAATCAAAATATTTTGTACCGTAATAATCGCCATCAAAATTTGCATTCAACCCATTCCAGTATGATGCATTGACGGCTAATTTTGTTCCGTACTTTCCACCAAGTGCACTTCCTTTCTTAAAGTTGTAATACAAATCGAGTTGCCCACCGATTTCACCAGCTTCTTCTTTCTCGAAATTGATATTCGGTTGTGCTTGATAGACATAAATGTTGGTCAACAAATAGTCGTGTTGTCTGGTAAGTGCCGGAATATAATTCACGATTCCTTCGTTGTACACATTCGCAGAGGGTTCACTCAAAGCACGCTCAGCGTACATTCCCATATTCTCCATACGTCGGAAGGTTGCATTTACACCAAAACCACGAGTAGAGTATCCTGTATTTATCAATAAAGCATTTCCGTCGTAATATTTTTCAGAGGGTACACCAGCTGATAAAACCGGCTGTTCTCCTTTGTGAATGTATTCTACATTACCGTAAAAACCACTGCTTCCTGAGTAACCTAAACGGGTAGAAAAGTTACTGGCGTTTTGCGGGAAATCTTCTATAGCTCCTGTATACGATTCATGTTGTCCGACGTAGCTTAATCCTAAGTTCAGAGTGCTGTTTGATTCTGAGTTGAACATACGTAAAAGATTCGTCTCCAAATCCAATCCACCAATTGTTCCGGCAGAGGTTTCGAAACCAATGCGTTGATTACCGACAATACCCTTCAAGGTTGTGAAATCATTTGGTGTATACGCCACGCGAACTCCTCGCATGCTGTTATTGATCCCAATTTGTCGATCTTCCCAACTACGGTAGACTAAACCACTACCGAATTGATCGTAGAAATTACCTGCTGTTACGTCTACTTTATCGCCTTTGTACCGGAAATAATACGTGGCTATTTTATTATCATTTAATTTTTCTGAATAACCCAACAAAGCAGAAGGTAAATAAGCCTCATATTGCATACCTGCCGAAAATTTACCTAAAGTATAGTCGAATTTAATATAATTATTAGACCGAAAAGGATCGTCGGGCTGCTCGAAATTAAGATCTTTATCGTCTTGATACCATTGTCCTGTAGACTCTATGCTCCCGGTCAGCGAACCTGGTCCAAGATCTACTTGCGCCAATAGAGATAACGTTGGGAAAACCAGCGATAATAAAATTAGAGATTTTTTCATGTGTTAATTTGTAAGGTAATAATGTATTGTTTATTTAGAAAAATCTTTGATTTGTTCGTACAATTCAACTTCAGAACCTGGCTGATAGCCTACATGTCGATAAACAATTTCCTTGTTTTTTACGATTACAACGTAAGGTGGTGAAGAAATATTTAGCAAACGTTTCAGGTCGTTGTTGGTGTCCAATAAGATATTAAAATCCCAACCTTTACCGTTTACCATTGGATTTACGCGGCCTACTGTTTTAGAATCGTCCAAAGAAACTGCATAGAAATCAAAAGGAGTTTCACTTTGCCAATCATCCATTTGATCATTAATAGCATTTAATTCTTGGATACACGGTCCACACCAAGTTGCCCAAAAAGCGATTACCATTGGTTTGTCATCGGTAGAAAGTTCTCGTAAATCTACTGTTTTACCTTTTAGATCTTTTAAGGGTGCTGTTGGGAACTCAGCTTTCTGTGCAAAAGCTGTGAATACAAAAAGAGAAAAAACCAAACAAAATAATTTTTTTTTCATTAGTTTTATATTTTTATTTTTGATGATTCTAACACTTTCGAGTTGTGGAACTGAAGAACCAATCCCTGAGGAAACACTCTCGCTTAGCATTCATCCGAAAACTATTCAAGTCGGTGACGAAGTATCTTTCACCGCTCAGTCTAACTTAGGTGGCGACGTTAGCGATAAAGCCATTTACTATGTTAATGAGCAATCGATAGAAGGCAGAACCTTCCAACCATCTGAAGCTGGAGAATATAATGTACATGCCATCTTTAACGGAATCAAATCTAAAAAAGAAAAATTTACTGCAACCGAAAAGCCTATTTCATCTTTTACAACAAAGGTTTTGGTAGAAGATTACACCGGTACTTGGTGTGGGTATTGCCCAAGAATGGTTACTATTTTACGTTATCTTACCGAATATAGCGACCGTATTATCCCGATTGCCATCCATAGTGACGGAATTCCGGCAGATCCTTGGCGATACGAGTTTAGCAAACAAATGCAATCTCCAGATAATTATAACGCAAACGGTTTACCAAAGGGTAAGATTAACCGAATTTATGATCTGAATCAATTCACCCAAACAGCTAATTGCCCGAATGATCCTCTACTCTATCGTCCACAAATGGATGAATATCTCAATAAAACGAGCAATTTAGGATTGGCAATTAATTCTACATTGAATGGTCAGCAGTTAGATATCACTGTAAAAGTTGGTTTCGCAACGAATAGTGTTCCAGATGCACGTTTGGTTGTGACTCTAATAGAGGATGGTTTGAAACATAATCAAACCAATTATTTTGCAGGGTCGAATGCGGTTTGTGATCCAGCGAGCAACTATGCAGAGATGCCTAGATTGATTCCAGATTTCCCACAAGAACACGTTTTACTAAAAGCGTATACCGACATTTTTGGGGATATTATTCCACAAGAAGAAATTAAAGAAGGGAGTGTTTATACCCGAAAATTTTCGGTTCCTTTACCAGCCAACGTTACCAATGCCAACAATCTTAGTTTAGTTGCCTTTGTTTTAGGGAATGGTAAAGAAGTAAAAAATCGTGCTGTAATCAATGTTCAAAGAGCGAAAGTTGGTGAAGATCAACCTTTTGATTAAGCTAGATTTTTCTATCCTACATTTATTAGAAAACTAATTTTTACACTAAACAAAAACGGGCAATTCAATAAGAATTGCCCCTTTTTATGTTATATCATTATAATCACTTCTATCTATGCTTTATCTTGCCGAAATTATTATTAGTTTTCATCGTTTGAGTACTGCTCGGTAAGTATCGTTAATTTCATCCAAACTCATCAGCTCTAGCTTATCACCTTGCACAAAACATTCTTGGATAAAGGCAAATGCTTTGTCTTTATCGAGCGACGAATCTATATGAACTCCTGCAAAACGAATATTTTTCATGTACACATAAAATTCATAATCGAAACTTTGTTCACCAAAATGGGTATTGGCTACTTTGCCTTTCCATTTGATGTCGTAGACACCTAGATCATCGTTGTCGAATGGTTTGAGGAAAGTTATTTCATGATCTGCACAAGTATCTTTTCCTAGCATAGAAATACCAAAAGCTAAATTTTCGGGAGATTGAAAATCTATTGGTAGTGGATCAACATGAAAGAGTTGATTATGCAAGTTATCGAGGTCTAATTTTTCTTGTATGGTAGTAAGATCGACACCTTTATTGTTCCAATAAAAACTAGAAAGAATACATTGGTTGAAGTTGATCCATAAAGATTTATCGCTATATTCTTCTGAGGTGTCTTCGATTAGATCGGCATCATCTTGGTATTCTTCTTCTTCGTCGTAATTGTCTGATTCTAAATGCAAATCCATCCAAAGTTTTAGATGTTCATCTAAATGCATTCTCCAGGTAAATTCTACTATTTTATGCCCATTCTTGAAAGGGCTGTTGGTAAAATAAATTCGGTTATTTTCTCTACTCATATTGCAGTTTTTATGATTTCTGAAAGGGTGAAAGCTTTTACAATCAACACCTCTCAAATTTAAAAGAAAAAACTTACCAATGGTAAGTCTTTTCTTTATAAATATTCTTTAGTTCATGGTTTCTTTCAACCATTTGAAAAATTCTTTGTGCCAAATCAATGAGTTTTGAGGTTTTAACACCCAATGATTTTCTTCGGGTAAATAAATCAAACGACTTTTTATCCCTTTTAGTTGTAACACCTGAAATGCTTCTTGTCCTTGCCCCATCGGTACACGGTAATCTTTTCCTCCAATATAGATCAACATGGGTGTATCCCATTTGTTAACCATTTCTTTCGCACTAGGATCAAAATTTTTATAGGTTTTCTCAGCGGCTGCATTATCTGTTTCCCACCAAGCACCACCAGCATCCCAATTGGTGAAAAATAATTCTTCGGTTGTACCGTACATAGATTTTAGATTAAAAACTCCATTGTGCGAAATAAAGGTTTTGAATCGCCCATTATGAATTCCGGCCAAATAAAAGACCGAGTAGCCACCATAGGATGCTCCTACAGCTCCTAATTTTTTATCATCAACATAGCTTTCTTTGGCAATATCATCGATTGCAGAAAGATAATCATCCATCACTTGTCCACCCCAATCTTTGGAGATTTGCTCATTCCACTCTACTCCATGCCCGGGCATTCCTCTTCGGTTGGGTGCTACGACAATATAACCATTTGCTGCCATTAGCTGAAAATTCCAACGGGTAGAATAAAACTGAGAAAGAGCTGATTGTGGACCTCCCTGACAATATAATAAGGTAGGATATTTCTTGTTAGGATCGAAATTGGGCGGATAGATAACCCAAACAACCATGTCTTTTCCGTCGGTTGTTTTGACGATTCTTTTCTTTACTTCACTTTTCTCAATAGAATTGAACAAAATTTCATTTTCACGTGTTAGAGCAAAAAGTTGACCTGATTTTAGGTCAACCGTGTATATTTCTGCCGCATGATTGAAATCGGTTCTACTTACAATTGCTTTGTTGCCGACTACTTCATGCAGATTTGCAATATCGAATTGCCCATCGGTTATCTGGGTTATTTTAGGTAAGTTTTTGGTGTCGAAATTCACATCAACCGAAAACAACTGTACGGTTCCTCCTACCGGTGCATTGAAATAGATTTTCTTACCATCTCCGCTCCACTTATATCCGAAAACGGTTCCGTCCCAATGTTTGGTCAAATTAACTTCTAAATTTCCACGACGAACAATCAAATCATTTTTATCAGCCTCATAGCCATCGTGTTCCATCGATAAAAAAGCAAAATCATTTTGTGATGAAAAACTTGGTGCCGTATCGTACCCCATTTTTCCTTCGGTAAGATTTTCGGTTTTCCCTGTAGCCAAGTCATACGCATAAATATCGGTATTGGTGCTGAGTGCATAATCGGTGCCGAATTTCTTTTTTGCTACATACAAAACCTTATCGGCATTTGGTGACCATATATATTCGGTAGCTGAAAATGGTTCATCGGCCAAGATGTCTTTTTTGATGCCTTTATTTTGAACAAAAACATGCGTAAATTCTCCATTGTTCCAAGTATCCCAATGACGATAATTGAGCTCGTTATAGATTTGTAAATTCGATTCTGGATATTGCGGATAATAATCTTTTCCATACACACGTTGCAGTTTTACCTCTTCGGTACTGAGCGTTTTAGTTCCGTCTTTGGATTTATTTTTATCAATTACTAATTTTTTATAATCTTGTACCTCCACTGCTTTACCACCTTGCAAAGAAACCTGAAAATAAGCAACTTTATCTTCTTGTGTTTCTATGTCGGGGGTTGCCACTTTGTACACCAATTTTTTCTGATCGTGGGTTAATCCTACTGGACTTACCTTTTTCACTTGCCACAATTTTTCGGGCGTCATATAGTTTTGAGCCATACTAATAGTAGTTATGCAAATACTGCACACGAGGAGTGTCTGCTTCAACATATAGTTTTTTTTGTAAGCTAAAATAGGATTTATTCTTGATTTTTTAATTGAAAACTGGAATTATTGCACCGAATACAATGTTTTGTTGAGAATACCAGATCGATTGTTTCGCCTTGTCGCTTTTATCGGCTGTGGTGCGAATATCATTCATGCGAATATACCCTCCTTTTATTTCGGTCTGTATAAAGAAGTAGTCCCAAAATGTAAAATTGATTCCAACCATCAAGCCAGTCCCAAATCCAGCCAAATGAAATTCATCATACCGCTCTTGTCCCATCAATTGAGTATTGGTTTTAGGGTATAAAATTCCTGCTCCAATTCCTTCGGTGAGGTTGACATCGATTCCTTTTTTGTTTTTCAAGATTGGGAAATATACTAGATTGTCGAAACGTCTAAGTTCGATATTCGCATAGTTCAACCCGTCGGTATGCTCAAATGTCAAAAAATCTTTGGTTAATTTTTTACTGACATGGTGATAATCGCCATCAAAAGCAGATCCGTTATGGATATTCCCATTCATGTTCACGATTTGATCTTGATCCATCACATACTTCATGTGGTCGATCCCAAAAGAAACATTCCAATTATCATGATAGAAGTATCCTAATCGGAAATTGTATTGTGGAATTGTCATTTTACCTGGATTGAAATATTTCAGACTAAATGTAGTCTGACGGTCGTGTGCCGCAACGCGATCCAAAGTAAAGTCATAGTCTTTGCCTACAAATCGAATGTCTGATTTGCCAAATTGTGCATGGTTCCACCCCCAATAAACAAAAAACTTCCCTTTATTTTCTTTCCCTTGCCCAAGCGCGACTCCTACTCCCACGAGAAAAGTAATAAAGCTATAATATAAAATTTTCAATATTGTTTGATTTTTGTAGGTCGCAAAATTACGAATATAGTCAGCGAACCATTGGCTTTTAATACATGATTTTTGTCTTTGTTGGCAGCATTTCTTATGATAATAATCATAAAAAAAAGCCGAAGATATTCTTCGACTTTTTACTCTTTGTTTTCGTTGTATAACTCTATTCTAAGCGGGTGAATGTTTTTTTATTATATTCAATCTTCCATAAAGCACGGTAATCATTTAATCGGTAGCCTATTGCTTGATCACTTGGATAATGACTTTTAATTTTCTGATAGGTATTATTATCGATATCCTCGCCAACATTCCCATGGCATTTGATACATGTAGGCATGGCTAGATTGATACGTTTGTAATAGACATAGCCTTGTTCTTGTTGCAAAAGAGAGTCTTGTAAATCTTTGTTAATACTAAAGTTTTCGAATACTTTTTTATCGGTTGTTGTTTGTAGACCGTTATCAGGATTTCGTGGTTTGTTGGTTATTCTTTTCAGTGTGATATGATATTTATCGGCCAAAGAATTTGTTAAGAAAGCTGCATTTGTATTACAAAATTCCACAGCATATTCAGTTCCACCTTTACTGATTGCGTTACTAACATTTTTCATCAGTAGGATTTGTGCTTTTGTTGCTATAGAATCTGCGCTGTCTCGTAGTGCTGAAAGCTCCTCTTTTTCGATTTGTTTTTTTTCTTGCTTTTGATCACAAGAGAAGAGCAAAAGATAAGAAAAAATTAAACAAGCAATTATTCGTTTCATTAGTAGACAATTTAGGTTAAATATCGTGTTATTTATGATATTTTTCACTTTTTTTCTTCAGAAAACCATTTTTTATCGACTAGTTTTCTTTTGGGTTTCGGGCAAACTACATGCTTTTTCTCTACAGCAACCAATGTGTTTTCCCACGCAGTATAACTGAGCAGTAAGCCGAAAAAGATAAAAATCCAAGTTTTAGTAAAAAAGGCTTGTAGAAGGATGAGCACCCCTAACACTAAACGAAGAATTCTCATAAAATTCCAACCAAAAATATGTGTTCTCATGGTTTATGATTTTTGGTTTATGGATTGTTTCGCACGCTGTACGTGTTGCCATTTTCCTCCGTTGACAACAGCCAAAATTCCTTTTTGCTGAAGAACTTTTTTGGCCATTCCACTGCGGAAACCACTTCTACAAAACACAACAATACACGAATGTTTACGCAATGTTTCTAGTTGTGTTGTTATTTTATCGAGCGGAATATTCACAGCACCTTCTACACTTCCGTTGGCAAACTCAGCCTCTGATCGTACATCGACCAAATACGGATTTGCCATCAAAGCGTTTTCTAATTCTCTATTTTTCTTACCCAATAAGCGGTTCATCCAACCAAACATATTTTCTTTTTTTATATGATTATAAAATTAACTCTTTAACTAAAATGTAAACTCCCATCACGAGAACGAAATATCCAAAGGCCGTTTTTAGTTTATCTCCCGCAATTTTTTTCGATAAGAAAATTCCGATAAAAATTCCCACAACCGCTAATACTGTAAAGATAGACAAGAGTTGCCAATCGATTATTTCGCCGTTGTTTATATCTCCCAAAAATCCTAACAAAGATTTGATTGCGATGATGAATAACGAGGTGCCGACAGCTAATTTCATGGGCATTCTCGCCAACAAAACCAAAGCGGGAATAATTAAAAAACCACCTCCTGCACCGACCAAACCGGTTAAAACTCCGACCAAGCCGCCCTCTAACAAAATCATCGGATAGTTGTATTGTATTTCGTCTTTGTTTTGATCTTGGCAATAAGGACAAGGGCGAATCATAGAGACAGAAGCCAAAATCATCACAACAGCAAACAAAATCATTAAACCGATCGACTTGGTCAACTCCAAATCACCTATCCGCAAAAGCACATCGGGCAACAACGGGATGAGGTAAGCGCGGGTGAGATAAACAGCAGCAATGGAAGGAATCCCGAAAATAAAAACCGTTTTGAAATCTACTTTCTTTTGCATTGCATTTTGCACTCCCCCAACCAAAGAGGTTGTCCCGACCACAAAAAGTGAATAGGCCGTTGCCAAAACTGGATTTACTCCCATGACGTAGACCAATATAGGCACTGTTAAAATAGAACCTCCACTCCCGATTAATCCCAGAGACACTCCTACCAAAACAGCCAAAATATATCCTATAGTTTCTACTCCTATCATCTTTGTATACTTGTTATCGTTACAAAACTAATCCCAAAACCCGTTTTAGGCAGTAACAATTGTTACAGAACAAAAGGTATGAGAAAGCAGAAATCTCGCTAAAAAACAAAAGGATTTTCAGGTTACTATTCAACCCGAAAATCCTTTTTTGTAAAGTATAAATTGAATCAATTTAGCGTTTGAATAATCAACCAAACGCTTGATAAAAAATTATTTTTCTTGTACCAATTCGTTCTTTTTTTCTACCCAATCGTTGATCCCACCCGAATAATTAATAATATTCTCAAAACCATTTTTTCGAAGGATAGAATACGCCATTGCTGCACGAACACCGCTCTGACAATGAAGAACTACGGGTTTATTTTTATCTATTTTGGATAAGTCCTGCTCGATAGTATTCAACGGAATATTTTGCAATCCTTGGATATGTCCAGCTTTGTATTCTCCTACTGTTCGTACGTCTATCAACTGAACATCTGAGCGATTCAAGTATTTTTTAAATCCATCAATATCAACAATTTTTGAGCTCAACAATGGTAAGCTTTGTTGATGCACATCCGACACAAAACCATAAATATTATCCATCCCGATACGCATCAATTTTCTCGTAATATCGTCGCGCTCTTCTTCCTTCGCCACGATCAATAGTTGTTGTTGATAATCGATCAACGAACCCATGAAAGTCGATAACATTTTTCCGTTTTCGAAATGCACACTTCCTGGAATAAATCCTTTTTGTACATTTTCTTTTTTACGAGTATCTACAATCAATACGTTATTTTGTCGAGCGCGATCCACTTCTTCTTTGGTAAGAAAAGGATGTTTTGGCACTTGGATCAGCAATGGACGTTGAATTTTATTTAGCTGTTTCATCACTGCAAAATACGCTGGGGGTTCTGGTTGACCTTCTAAAATATACCGAACAAAAGATGCTTCTTCTTTTATCTTCAAGGCTTCATTTGTTTGTTTTTCTTCGGCCAAAGTCGATTGCGGAATGTTACTCAAACTTTTTCCACAAAAGGAACCTGCACCATGTCCTGGCCAAATTTCTGTATTATCGGGCAGTTGAGAGAAACGCTTGATTGAGGCAAACAATTGTTTGGCTGCTTCTTCTTGCCTACCTTGTTGTCCAGCCGCTTTCTCTAACAAATCTGGTCGACCAACATCCCCTACAAAAATAAAATCACCAGTTATGGCACGAATGGGTTGCAGCTTTCCACCTTTCAAAAGGAAAGTTAAACTTTCGGGCGTATGTCCTGGCGTATGCATCACCTCTAGCGTATATCGCCCTACTTTTATCACATCACCATCTTTCAGAGGTTCATGAGCAAATTCGTATTGCCAATCTTTTCCACCTTCGTTCGAGAGCAATAATTTTGCTTTTGTAGCTGCTTGCAACTCTCGCGATCCGCTAAGAAAATCGGCATGAATATGCGTTTCGGTAATTTTGGTAATTTTCAGGTTGTTTTTTTGGGCGATCGTCAAGTACGTATCAACATCTCTTTTGGGATCTATGACAATTGCTTCTTTTGTATCGGGATCAGCTATCACATAGCTGGCTTGTGAAAGAGTTTCATCGTATACTCGCTCGAAAAAAGGAACTTGTGAAAATATGCATTGCATATGAAAAATCATTATCAATAACCAAAATGATTTATTTTTCAGCAATTTTGTTGTACTATTCATCTTAACTTGTTTTTTCTTTATTTTGGCAAAACATAATTCCAATTTACCTTAGCTTTTATACAAAAATACTATTTGCGTTTATCATAGACTGTATCAAAGGTTACATAATCTATTTTCTGGTAGAAAGATATACAAAAGTAATCAGGGCCATAGAAAAGCTACAATTTCATTTCATGTTTTGATAAATTCTTCAAAGAAATGTTGCAGATTTAATGAACATATTGCTACTTTTAGCACGAAAATTAACAAATTGATAAATTACGCTTCTATATGTATACCGAATTTTATAAAAAATTATTAGACAATAACAGAAAATGGGTAGAAGAAAAGCTATCGCACGATCAAGAATTCTTCACTCGTTTGGCCAATGGTCAAGAACCGCCAGTTTTATGGATTGGTTGTGCAGATAGTCGTGTTCCTGCAAATGAAATTATTGGTGCGCAACCAGGAGAAGTTTTTGTGCATAGAAATATCGCTAATCTGGTGGTTCATTCGGATATGAATATGCTTTCTGTTTTGGATTATGCGGTGAATATTCTAAAGGTTCGCCATATTATTGTTTGTGGACATTATGGATGCGGGGGCGTTAAAGCAGCGATGGAAAACACTTCTGTAGGCTTAATAGATAATTGGATACGTCATATAAAAGATGTGTATCGACTAAATAAACGCGAACTGAATGCTATAGAAGATGTTAACAAACGTTTTGATCGTTTTATCGAAATTAACGTCGAAGAGCAGGTATATAATTTAGCCAAAACCTCTATTGTGCAAAATGCCTGGAGGAATAATCAAGCTCTTAGCATTCATGGTTGGGTATATGCAGTGAGCAATGGTCTTGTAAAAGATTTAGAAGTAAATATGCAAAATAACCAAGATTTATTTTCGGTCTATCAATATATTTTGGGTTAGAGAGAAAAAAACAGCTAGTTCCTAGCTTAGAAAAATGAAAAAAGCGTTATATTATAAAATTTATAACGCTTTTTTTTCTTAAATAAAATACTTTCTAGTATTTTTCTTCTGATGCTATTTTAGCACTCAAGAATTCTCGGTTCATGCGAGCAATATTACTCAATGAAATTCCTTTAGGACATTCTACTTCACAAGCTCCTGTATTAGAACAATTCCCAAAACCTTCGGCATCCATTTGTGCAACCATTTTTTGTACACGTTTAGATGCTTCTACCCTTCCTTGTGGCAACAAAGCAAACTGTGATACTTTCGCCCCTACAAATAGCATTGCAGAGCCGTTTTTACAAGCTGCTACACACGCACCACAACCGATACAAGTAGCTGCATCGAATGCGTCATCTGCATTTTGTTTTGGTACTGGAATAGTGTTAGCATCAACCGTTCTACCCGATGTATTGATAGAAACATACCCCCCTGCTTGCTGAATTCTATCAAAAGAAGAACGATCAACAATAAGGTCTTTTATAACCGGAAAAGCTTTCGAACGCCATGGTTCGATGTAAATAGTATCCCCATCTTTGAAAGAGCGCATATGCAACTGACAAGTTGTCGTTCCGTAATCTGGACCATGTGGGCGACCATTTATATACAAAGAACACATACCACAAATTCCCTCGCGACAGTCGTGATCAAATGCGATAGGCTCTTTTCCTTCTTCGATTAAATTCTCGTTTAACATATCGAGCATTTCTAAGAATGAACTATCTGTAGAAACGTCGTTTAGTGTATATGTTTCTAATTTCCCTTTGGCTTTAGCATTTTGTTGTCGCCAAATTTTCAGGGTGATATTAATATTTTTTAATGTTGCCATTTTCTTAATTATTTTGACTTTTGGTAGAATAAGTTGAATATCCTACCAAAAGATTTTATTTATAACTACGTGTTTTCAGTTCGATAAATTCGAAATGCAAGTCTTCTTTATGCAATACTTCTTGATTAATGTCATCCCCTTTGTATTCCCATGCAGCAACATAAGCGAAGTTTTCATCATCTCTCAATGCTTCACCTTCTTCTGTTTGATATTCTTCACGGAAATGCCCTCCACAAGATTCATTACGGTGTAGTGCATCTATTGCCATCAATTGTCCTAACTCTAAAAAGTCTGCCACACGACAAGCTTTCTCTAGTTCCGGATTCAATTCATCAACTCTACCTGGCACACGAACGTCTTTCCAGAATTCTTTTCGCAAAGCTTCTATCTCTACAATTGCTTCTTGTAGACCTTTTGCATTTCTAGCCATTCCGACTTTGTTCCACATAATTAGACCTAGACGTTTGTGGAAATGATCTACCGATTTGGTTCCTTTGTTATTTACAAAGAAATCTAACCGCTCTTTAACAGCTTTTTCAGCTTCCTCGAACTCTGGTGTATTGGTAGATATTTTTCCTGTTCGGATATCATCAGCTAAATAATCGGCAACTGTATATGGTAGAACAAAATATCCGTCTGCCAAACCTTGCATCAAAGCCGAAGCACCTAAACGGTTAGCTCCGTGGTCTGAGAAGTTTGCTTCACCAGCTACATAACATCCTGGTATTGTCGACATCAAATTGTAGTCTACCCAAATACCTCCCATAGTATAATGGATGGCTGGATAAATATGCATTGGATTTTCGTATGGATTAACATCTGTAATTTTCTGGTACATCTGAAAAAGGTTCCCATACTTTTCCTCTAACCATTTTTTACCCAATTGGTCGATTTCAGCATCTGATGGATTGGTATTACCATTAGCAAACGCTACCTCTCGTCCACGTTTTATAATTTCGGTTGAGAAATCCAAGAAAACTCCTTCTCCTGTTTCGTTTGCTTCGATTCCATAACCTGCATCACATCTTTCTTTTGCAGCACGGGAAGCAACATCTCGTGGAACTAAATTTCCAAAGGCTGGATAACGTCTCTCTAAGTAATAGTCACGATCTTCTTCTTTTATATCAACCGCTTTTTTCTTACCAGCACGAATCGCTTCAGAGTCTTCTTTCTTCTTTGGTACCCAAATACGACCAGAGTTACGTAATGACTCTGACATCAATGTTAGCTTTGATTGGTTGGTCCCGTGAATCGGAATACATGTAGGGTGAATTTGCACATAACATGGGTTTGCAAAATAGGCGCCTTTTTTATGAATTTTCCAGGCTGCCGTTACGTTAGACCCCATTGCATTCGATGATAAGAAATATACATTTCCATATCCTCCGGTTGCAATGATTACAGCATGAGCAGAATGCCTTTCTATCTCACCAGTAATCATATTTCTAGCAATTATACCACGGGCTTTACCATCTACCAAAACAATATCGAGCATTTCATGACGATTATACATATCGATATGCCCTAAATGAATTTGATGGTTCATGGCAGAGTATGCCCCTAATAAAAGCTGTTGACCAGTTTGTCCTTTAGCATAGAAGGTACGAGAAACTTGCACCCCACCAAAAGAACGGTTATCTAAATATCCGCCATAATCGCGCGCAAAAGGCACACCTTGTGCAACGCATTGATCGATAATATTACCTGAAACTTCTGCTAAACGATGAACATTTGATTCTCGTGCACGATAATCTCCTCCTTTTATGGTATCATAAAATAAACGGAATATAGAGTCGTTATCTCCTTTGTAATTCTTCGCAGCATTAACCCCACCTTGCGCTGCAATAGAGTGTGCACGACGAGGTGAGTCTTGATAACAAAATGCTTTTACTTTGTAGCCCAATTCGGCAAATGTTGCAGCCGCAGAACCTCCTGCTAAACCTGTTCCTACAACAATTATCTCTAATCGGTCGCGGTTATTAGGTGCGACAAGTCTTAGATTGGCTTTATGTCTTTCCCAACGTGTTGCGATATCGCCTGTTGGGGTTTTTGAATTTAATAATGTACTCATTTCTTTTTTAACAATTATAAGTTATTAACAAAATGGTAAATAGCGATTAAGATAAAACCTGCCGGAATTAAAATAGAATACCATTTTCCGAAAGCTATAATAAATGGCGTATAACGTTTGTGTCTAGCGCCAATCGACTGAAATGCTGACGCAAAACCATGTTGTAAGTGTAATGACAAAAACACAAATGCAACAAGATAGAGCACTAACGTTACTGCGCTTGTAAACACATGATTTAGGTGATCCATAAAGTAGTTCCCTTCTCCAAATCCTGTTTCTGACGAGAAGTAATTTGCCTGAATGGTTGGTACCCAAAATTGCCATAGATGAACCAATAAGAAAGCTAAAATTACACCTCCTGAAACAATCATGTTACGCGAAGCCCACGATGAATTTGCACTACCTTTGGTGTAGGCATATTTTACTGGTCTTGCTTTTTGATTCTGCATTTCTAATACAAACCCCATAACAAAATGATACACAACACCGATCAATAGTATAGGTTGCATTACAAATTGAACAATTGGATTACTGCTCATATAAGCAGAAACCTCATTAAAACCGTTTGGGTTAATCACCGACAATGCATTAATCAGAAAGTGCTGTAATAGAAATATCAGCAAAAACAATGCTGACAACGCCATTGCAAATTTTCTTCCGATCGAAGAATTAAATAATGATTTTGATGCCATAAAGCAATACGTTTAATATTTTTTAGATTTTACTCACAAATTTACTAAAGTGTTACTGCTTATCACAATGAATTTTGTCATTTCATTAACATTTAACCATAGTTTAGAATCATTCTGATTAAAGCACCTTGTAATACTTTTGCTATCTGAGTGAATTGTAAAACATTAGCTCAGAAAAAATGATTGTACATGATAAGTAATTATAATTACCACTCTATTTAATGAGAATTATTTTTTACCAGAACATTACGATTTTATTTTATTTTTTTTATTTGTTCTAAAAAAACAGATTATATTTGCCGTGGATTAAGCAATAGCTTTTTCATAGGTTTAAGTTGGTTAGGGAGTCCCTTTGTGTAAAAGCAAAGGGATTCGCTTTTTTTGTAACATTTCTTCTAATCATACGACTCATAGACCAAAAGCCAAAACAAATTTGAAAAACAAAGAGAAAGTTTTTTCCGAGCTAATTACTAATAATCAGCGGATTATTCACAAAGTATGCAGCATCTATACCAACGATCAGGAATCCCATAATGACCTGTTTCAGGAGATTGTGTTGCAACTTTGGCGTTCTTTCGAGTCTTTCAAAGGCAATGCTAAGTTTTCTACTTGGATGTATCGTGTAGGGCTAAACACTGCAATAACCCATGTAAGAAAAAAAAATAAATCTGCAGTTACACTCTCTCTAGAAGAGCATCATTATCTACACTTGAGCAATGATCATGATGAAAATAAACAAGAACAACTCGACCTTCTGTACCAGAGTTTAAAATTCTTAAATGATATCGAAAGAGCATTGGTACTTCTGTATCTAGAGGATCTTAGCTACAAAGAGATTTCTGAAACCCTTGGAATAACCGAAGGTAATGCTCGAGTGAAAATGAATCGAGTAAAAAATAAACTTAAAGAGATAATCGCTAATCTATCAAACTAAGCATATGGATTTAGATGATATTAAAAAAAGCTGGCAACAGACACAAATAAAAGACACCCATTCTTCTGATCGTATTTTTTCTATCCTAAAAAAGAATTCGACATCGGTTGCACGATTATTGTTTTTTTACACAGTTTTCGAGTTCTTATTAATTCTTATTTTTTTCATTTATTCTACCCTACTGGGTAATCATCTTTTCGATACAGAAACTTCGCAATACATCAGTAAAGAGACATTTAGATTTTTCAATATCATTACGGTAATTGCTGTTTTTATTACTTTGATATTCATGTTATTTACATATCGTTACTACCAAAGAATTCATTACAACCAAAATACAACTTCGCTTATATCAAGCATTATAAGTTTTAGAAATGTTATCAATTATTTTGTATTATTTTCTATCATCTTAACGACTATTGCTAGCACACCGATATATTATGAAATTGGTAAAGGAATCTACTACACTAAACACCTCAACGAAGTTCTTGTCGATGACAACGCAAAACAATTCGGAATATTGACAGTCGGAATTTCGATTTTATTTATTCTCCTATTGGCTTCAATATATTATCTGTTTCTCTACTTTGTATTCTTAAAAAAATTAAAGAAAAACCTTATTGAATTGAAAACAGTTGATTAACTTTGCACCGTGAAACAATATCTAAAAACTGCAATTAGTGTTTTCCTTGTGCAATTATCAATCATGATTGCATTGGGGCAGTCTATACATATTGTTCAGCACGCTTATACTCCATCAACAGTAAGCGACCATCATGATACACAACAATTACCAAAATGTAATTTGTGTATAACTCACTTCGAACAAGTAATTACAGATAATCCTTTATCGCTACCAGAAACGCCTATAAGCTCGACTGCAAATTACAGAAGTACCGTTCCGTATGGTGTACTAAGTTCGATTACTGCAAAACCACACAACTATCTTCGTGCACCACCTTACTGCGCATAAACCTTATTTTTTTATTCAGAGTAATTCTTCTTTTTTATATATAAAATAATTAAAGCTTTTTTCATGAAATTGAAAAAAATTGCTTTTACCGTTGCCTGCATCACGATTGGACAAATGGTAATTGCACAATCAGAGTTTGGTGGACAAGTGGTCGATGAACACAACAATCCTGTGAAAAACATCTCAATTATCATCAACCAACATAATCTACAAACCGACGAAAATGGTTATTTTACAGCACCACACAGCACCAATCATCAATATGAAATTATTATTGATGAATATGGCTACGAATTGTATACCAAACGGATTAATAGTTCGCACGAGTCGAATTTCAAAATCGTTCTCAAAAATCAACTATACGAATTGGAAACAGTAGAAATCAATGCGCATTTACATGATTTTTCGACGGCGAATATTACCCGGGTTAATCAAAATTACATCACCGAAAATTATGCAGGTTCCTTGGCAAAATCCCTCGAGAATCTACCCGGCGTTTCGGCTATGGGAATCGGTTCGGGGAGCTCGAAACCAATCATCCGTGGATTAGGTTTCAACCGATTGATTGTGGCTGAGAATGGCGTAAAACAAGAAGGACAACAATGGGGTGCAGATCATGGTCTAGAAATAGACCCACTCAATGTAGAACAAGTAGAAGTTATCAAAGGTGCGGGTGCTTTGCAGTACGGGAATGAAGCAATCGCAGGTGTTATTGTACTGAAAAACAACAAAATACCTACAAAAAACACCACTCATACACAGATCAATACCTTATACCAAAGCGTTAACGATAATTATTTGGGAGGAGTTTCACATTTCAAACGTTGGGATTATTTTTTCTACAAAGTGAAAGCTTCTTATAGTGATTATGCAGATTACAGAACAACAACCGATCATTTTAAATATTTAGATAGAATCTTCAAAATAGAAAACAATCGTATAAAAAATACAGCAGGACAAGACTTTAATACCGCTGTACAAGCTGGTTATACCGACCAACGCTTCACCTCTATTCTCAATGTGAGTAATTACTATCAAAAAGCTGGATTTTTTGCTGGCGCTCATGGGATTCCCTTGGCATCTAATTTATTGAGTGATGGGAATGACAGAAATATCGATTTTCCGTATCAAAAGGTAAATCACCTCAAAATAATTTCAGAAAACGAATACAAGTTTGGCACAAATAAGATTCTAAAACTCAAATCATCCTACCAAAATAATGTACGGCAAGAATGGAGTGTTTTCCACACACATTATCCCGATCAGCCAATTCCAGAAACCAACCCCAATCTAGAGCTCGAATTCGACTTATCAACCTACGACACACAGTTAAGTTTTGATTGGAAACATAGCCCTAAATTCAAAACAATTATTGGCGTACAATCCCAATATCAGAACAACACAATTGATGGGTATAATTTTTTGTTACCAAAATATAAACGCACCATCTATAGTGCATATATGATAGAAGAGGTAAATGCACATCAAAACCTAAAGCTTTCTGCAGGTATCCGATACGATTTTGGTAAAATGAAAACCGAAAGTTTCTACGATCCTTATCTTTATCAATTTTTGATAAAAGACGGCTATGATCACGAAACTGCCAATCAATACGCCCTACGTGGAGAAAAAATCAATCGAAATTTCCAGACATTAAACGGAGTACTAGGAGCGAGCTATCATGCGGGGAAATCTTGGGATTTCAGCCTAAATATAGGGACCAATTATCGATTACCTACGGCTATAGAATTGGGGGCAAACGGTATTCATCATGGTTCTTTTCGTCATGAACAAGGAAATGTAGATTTGGATTCGGAACGTGGTTTTTCTGCTGATTTAAAAATCGATTATCATCCACAAACATGGAACATTAGCTTCAGTCCATATATTTATTATTTTTCGAATTATATTTTCTTGCAACCCTCTGGTCACTTTTCTATTCTACCGCATGCAGGACAAATCTATCAATATACCCAATCAGAAGCATTAATTGGTGGTTTCGAGGTCGCTGCAGAAAAAACAATTGCCGATAAACTGCAAATTTCGGCTGTGTACGAATACGTATTCAACAAACAATTGGGTATCGACAAAAGCAAACGCTATCCGCTACCTTTTACACCAGCCAATAATGTGTTTGGAGAAATTAAATACCAATTAACCAATGAAGAAAACATAATAGAGAATTGGCATATTTTCTTGAATGCAAAATATACTTTTGAACAAGATAGAATTGCACAAAACGAAGAAAAGACTGGTGCTTATTTTCTTTTAGGGGCAGGAACCAAAACCAATCTTCATTTCAGAAATTTCGAGGCGATCATTGGGATACAAGCGAATAATATCCTCAATAAAAAATATTTTAACCATACTAGTTTTTATAGAACTATAGAATTACCAGAACAAGGTAGAAATATACAAGTTTCGGTTAGTATACCGTTCTAATTTTTTATACCTACATGCAACAAAAAAACAAAACATATAGTTTATTGGTTTTCATCGGACTGCTCCTCTCAGTGCCAATGAATAATTATTTGCATGTACTTCAGCATCAGCAAGATCTTCATAAAGTCTTTCCTCATCAGTGTTCAGATTATATACATTTCGGGATTTATGTAGAGCCCGATAACACCGAAACACAACCATCGCCTTGGATGATTTTTGCAGAAAAACCGTATGAGGATATGTACACATTCGGTATGGTGCTGCGCAAAGTACTGCACAAAAGTTATGTTCGTGGTCCGCCAATTTATCCTACCAATAAGAACCAACCTTACTTAATTTAATTTTTAATTTTTTAATTTTTTTTAAAAAACATACAACAATGACAACCAATTTTTTAAAATACAGTTTAGTTAGTTTATTCGCAATAAGTGCATTTTCATGTTCTAATGATGATGATGCAATCGACCAAACAAAACCTTCGATTACAATCAATTCTCCTAAAAACGAGCAACATCTACATGTTGGTGAAACTATAAACGTTGATGCAGTAATCACAGATGACAGAGCTATATCTTCTTATAAAATAGATATCCATTATGCAGGTGACGGACACACCCACGAACACCGTACTGCAGCTGAACCTTGGAATTATAAATTTGATGAAAAAGTTAGCGGAAATGTTTCTCGATATGCTGTAAAACGTTCAATCGAAATTCCTCACAACATACAAGACGGGCATTATCATTTTGGGATTATTGCAATCGATAAGTCAGGAAACGAAAGAAAAACTTATATCGAAATAGAAATTGCAGATCATGGTCATGAACATAAAAAATAAATACCATTGATTATAAAAAAGCCGGTAAATTACCGGCTTTTTTTCTATTACATTCTAAAGAGAAACGAGAACATAATAAATTTTTTATACTTTTATGTTATCATTAATTTAGCAAACAAATCAGAACTAAATAAATCATCTTATGATTATTATCGCGGATTGTGGCTCTACAAAAACCGACTGGGTAGCATTAAATAATAACAAAAAAGAGTTATTTAGAACAACAACCATTGGTTTTAATCCTTATTATGTAGATTCTAAATTCATTACAAGTGTTTTAGCTGGCAACGAAGACTTGGTTACCAGCAAAGATCAAGTAGAGGCTGTTTTTTTTTATGGTGCAGGTGTATCTAATAAAAAAAACATACAAATTGTTTACAATGGGTTAGGTGAATTTTTCCCAGAGAACACAAAAATTACCGTAAATCACGACTTACTAGGGGCGTGTTATGCAGCCTATAAAGGGAAACCCGTAATCGTTTGTATACTAGGAACTGGTTCTAATTCTTGTTATTTTGACGGGAAAAATATACGAGAGGAAACAAAATCCTTGGGTTTTATCCTAGGAGACGAAGGAAGTGGAAATCATCTAGGCAAAAAAATAGTTCGTGCGTATTTTAATAAGAAAATGCCCGAGCAACTGGCAAAAGCTTTTGAAAAAAAATACAATAACCTAACGGTTGAAGTGTTGAATGAAAATGTTTATAGTAATAATTTTGCCAATACTTATTTAGCTTCCTTTAGCGAGTTTGCCTACGAAAATAAACACGACCCATACATTCAACGATTAATATATGATTCGATGAAAACCTTCATAGAAGTTCAGATTTCACCGTATAAAGAAGCAAGAGAATGTGAAATGTGTTTTATTGGCTCTATTGCTCATTATTACGAAGATATTATCAGAGCAGCAGCTGCAGAAATGCATTTAACGGTTGGTCATATTATTAGAAAACCAATCGACGATTTGGTCGAATATCATACTCAATATATACTATCAGACAATGCTTAACTCAACCATTGCGGTAATCTCATACAACACACCGCACCGCAAAACACAAGATGTTCTGTTTCATCTAAAGGCAAAAAATTACACCCATGTGCATGTTTTCGCTTTGCCTTTTATTCATAGAGAAAATCCTTTTGTACCTATTTTTCAACATCGACCAAGTAGAGCAATTGATCTTTCACCAGAAGTATTTTGTTCTCATTTGGGCTATCAATTCTCTACCACAACTAGCGATACACTAAATGATCAGTTGCATAACCTGAAAGCAGATTTTATACTGATAGCGGGCGCTGGACTTCTCCCTAATCAATTGGTAGAGCAACATAAAATCATCAATGCACACCCAGGATACTTACCTTTTACAAGAGGTTTAGATTCCCTGAAATGGGCAATCATGAAAAATGAAAGAATTGGCGTTACAACGCATTTTATCGACACAGAAGCCGATGCTGGATTTTTAATTGATCAGAAATATGTACCGGTGTATTCGAATGACACTTTTCATGCGGTAGCATACAGACAATATGAAATGGAGATTGAAATGCTGGTCGAGGCCATCGAACTTATCCCGAACAAGACAGATTTTCCTTCTCTATCAACAACACAATACGAGGCTACTCGTCGAATGCCAAAAGCGATAGAGGAAAATTTAATCAAAGGATTCGAAATGTATAAAGCAAAGTTCCTCAAGTAAGACTCATCCTACCATAACAAATGATAGAAGTCTTTTTCTAACGTAAAAAAATAGCCGACAAAAAAAAACGTCTCAAAATAACTTTGAGACGTTTTTTGTATATAAACGAGCTTATGTTTTAATTTAACCTAAAGTTCTAAAGCACGCTTTGGATCTCCTCCCATCAGTACGTTAACAGGGTCTTCGATAGCTTCTTTTACAGCTACAACAAATCCTACCGATTCACGCCCATCGATGATTCTGTGATCATAAGACATAGCAATATACATCATCGGTGCGATTACGATTCCACCGTTTTTCACGATTGGTCGTTCGACAATATTGTGCATTCCCAAAATAGCTGATTGTGGTGGGTTGATAATTGGCGTAGACATCATCGACCCAAAAACACCTCCATTGGTAATAGTAAATGTGCCTCCAGTCATTTCGTCTGGCATTATTTTGTTATTACGAACTTTGATAGCCAATTCTTTAATCCCTTGCTCTACACCACGGAAAGTTAATAGCTCTGCGTTTCGCAATACGGGAACCATTAATCCTTTCGGACCAGAAACTGCAATAGATACGTCACAGAAATCGTACGATACGAGATTTTCTCCATCGATCATTGAGTTTACTTCCGGATATAATTCTAAAGCACGAGTTACAGCTTTGGTAAAGAAAGACATGAATCCAAGACTTACTCCATGTTTGGCTTTGAAAGCTTCTTTATAATCTTCGCGTAAGCGGAAAATTTCGGTCATGTCTACTTCGTTAAAAGTAGTCAACATTGCTGTTTCATTCTTAACAGCCACCAAACGCTGAGAAATTTTTCTACGTAAAGATGACATACGTTTTGATGTAGAAGCTCTAGAACCGTATCCGTTGCTTGTGCCCATAGATGGTTTAGCTTCTACGGCATCTTCTTTTGTGATACGTCCGTCGCGTCCAGAACCTGCAACTTGAGCTGCATCCATTCCTTTCTCGTCTAATATTTTCTTAGCCGCTGGTGAAGGTGTCCCCGTAGCGTAGGTTGCTGCAGCTTGTGGTGCAGCTTTCGGAGCTTCTGCTTTTGGTGCCTCTGCTGGTTTTTCTTCTGCTGGTTTTTCTTCTGCTTTTGGTGCTTCTGTTCCTCCGGCAGGTTTTGCAGCAGCTGTATCTATATGAGCAACAACTTGCCCAACTTCTACAACATCTCCTTCTTCTGCTTTCAAATAGATGATACCACTTTCTTCTGCTGGTAATTCTAAGGTTGCTTTATCTGAATCAACCTCTGCAATCGGCTGATCTTTTTCTACATAATCACCGTCCTGTACTAACCAAGTAGCGATTTCTACTTCGGTGATGGATTCTCCCGGTGATGGGACTTTCATTTCTAACATATCTATTAGCTTTATTATCTTTATTTAAAAACTCGTTCTATTGTATCTTGTTGTATGATGGCGGATGTTTTGCTTGAGCCTGGCGCTGGTGAACCACTCTCTGCAGGACAAACAACATCGAAAGGTAATTTTCTAAACTTGCGTAAGATATACCCCCAAGCACCCATATTTTCTGGTTCTTCTTGTGCCCAGATTAATTGTTTTTGATTCTTGTATTTTTTGATGATAGCCTCCAACTTCTCTTCGTCGATAGGATACAGTTGCTCGATACGAACTAGAGCAGTTTTATCATCTCCTATCTCTTCTCTGTAGCTCTTCAATTCGTAATAAATCTTACCTGTACAGAAAACCAATTTAGTTACTTTTTTCGGATCTGCTGTTGCATCATCAATAATTTCTTGGAACTCACCGTTTGCAATCTCATCCATCGTTGAAACTACTTCTGGATGTCGTAACAGTGATTTTGGCGAGAAGACAACCAATGGTTTACGATAATTGGTAACTACCTGTCTTCTCAATGCATGGAAAAAGTTTGCAGGTGTCGTAATGTCTACAATAAACATATTGTTTTCTGCTGCCAGTTGTAAGAAACGCTCCATACGAGCAGATGAATGCTCTGCTCCTTGACCTTCGTACCCATGAGGCAATAACATTACCAAACCATTTTGCATTTTCCATTTGTCTTCAGCAGCTGAGATGTATTGGTCGATAATAATTTGGGCACCGTTAGCAAAGTCACCAAACTGTGCTTCCCAAAGAGTTAACCCTTTCGGGTAAGCCATTGCATACCCATAATCAAAACCAAGAACACCGTATTCTGATAGCAACGAATTGTATACACGGAAAACTCCTTGTTCTTTTCTTATTTCATTAAGAAGTATAATTTCTTCTTCTGTGTCTTCTGTTTTGATGACTGCATGGCGATGAGAGAAAGTACCTCGCTCTACGTCTTCACCCGACAAGCGAACATCATTTCCTTCGAGCAACACACTTCCATACGCCATCAACTCAGCAGTCCCCCAATCGATCTTGTCTTCGGCAACTCCTTTGGCTCGAGCCTCTATCAAACGAGAAACTTTACGTATAAGCTTTTTACCTTCTGGTACAACTGCAATCGTATCGACAATTTCTTTCAATTTCTCTTTCGGGAAAGTTGTATCGGCTTTCGCCATTACTTCTGCTCCTGTAGCAATACGGTAATCTTTCCATACCTCTGGCATAAAAGCATCTAAGGTATTTTTCTCGATTGTTTTCGATTCGTTGAATTTTTCTTCCAGCAAATCTTTGTATTCTTTTTCTTTTTCTGCTACGATATTTTCTCCGATTGTTCCTTCTTTCAACAATTTGTCTTTATATATTTCACGAACATTCGGATGTTTAGCAATAATAGAATATAATTTTGGCTGAGTGAATTTAGGCTCATCTCCTTCGTTATGCCCATATTTTCTATATCCTAACAAATCGATAAAAACATCTTGCTGGAAACGGGCTCGGTAATCGGCTGCAAATCGCATTGCACGTACTACAGCCTCTGCATCATCGGCATTAACATGCATTACAGGAGAAAGGGTAACCTTTGCTATATCGGTACAATATATTGACGAACGCCCATCTAAATAATTCGTTGTAAAGCCAATTTGGTTATTGACTACAACATGAACAGTTCCTCCTGTTTTGTAGCCATCCAGATTCATCATTTGAACTACTTCGTATACAATTCCTTGTGCCGCAATTGCAGCATCACCATGTATATTGATTGGCAATACTTTCGAGTAATCTTCTTGATAATCTTGCTCTATTTTAGCCCGTGCTATCCCTAACACAATTGCATCAACAGTTTCTAGATGTGAAGGATTCGGTGCTAAATTTATTTTGATTTTTTTACCACCCACTGTTTCTACACTTGTAGAAGATCCCATGTGGTATTTCACATCCCCAGCAACCAAATCATCGTCGAAAGGTTTTCCCTCGAATTCACTAAAAATGTGCGAATAAGGTTTTCTAAATATATTTGCTAAAGTATTAAGACGTCCACGGTGAGCCATCCCAATTATTACCTCTTCTACTCCATGCTTGTCTGCTGAAGTATTAATTAATTCATCCAAACCTGGAATCAACGATTCGTTTCCTTCTACCGAAAAACGTTTTTGTCCTACAAACTTGGTGTTTAAGAAGTTTTCGAATACGGTCGCTTCGTTTAGTTTTGATAAAATACGTTCTTTTTCTTCCTTGGTAAACTGAACATGATTGAGATTATTATTCAACCATTCTTGTATCCAGCGAATTTTCTCTGGGTCTCGGATATACATATATTCTACCCCGATAGAGTCGCAATACAAGCCTTCTAGGTGCTGAATAATCTCACGCAACGTTCGTGGCCCACCAATTCCCATAACGCTTCCTGCATTGAAGGTTTCGTCCAAATCAGCATCGGTAAGCCCAAAATGAGCTATATCAAGGTCAGGTGACCATTTTCTGCGTTCCCTAACCGGATTTGTTTTGGTAAAAAGGTGTCCTCGTGTGCGGTAAGCATCGATCAGATTAAGAATGTTAAATTCTTTCTGAACTTTTTCTGGCACAAGATCAGTGTTGCCAGAAGTTTCGCTTGATAGGGGTTCACCATTATAGGTCTGATTAGCAAAATCATAACCCTGAAAAAATACTCTCCAACCAGCATCAACACTATCAGGATACTGGAGATATTGGTCATATAAGTCGCTTATATAATTAATATGAGCGGCGTTTAAAAATGAAAAACGATCCATAAAAATTACTCTCTGTGAGATTGAGTTACAAAAATAGGGTTTATTCAACATTTAAAAAAATTACATTTATCATTTTTATCGTTTGTTATGAAAACAAACATTAAAATAATTCGTTTATTTTTGAAGAAATATTTAGTTATTTCAACTTTTAATGAAGAAATTCTTTCAAAATACTCCTATTAATCGTTGGTTGTTTTTTCTTTTCATCTGCTTTTTCTTTGGCGGCACGCTCTACGTAAGTACTCGTTTTGTAAACAAACTAAAGCTAGAAGAAAAACAAAAGGTAGAATCCTATGCTAAAGCTCTAGAAATCTTGAGCGGTACTGACTTTGTTGATTCTCATGTGCAAGAATTTCTTTTCAAGATTGTCGAGAATAATACTTCGATTCCGGTTATTTTGGTGGATCAGAATTTCGAGATTTTAGAAACCAAAAATGTTCCTTCGCAAATTAGTGATAACGATAAAAAAATTGCCAAATACCTCAAAAACTTGCGTAAATCGCATGAAGCCATCGAAATTATTCTACCAACTGGGAAAAATTATATTTATTACGAAAACTCAGATTTGCTCAATCAATTACGATATTATCCGTTGATTCTTATTTGCTTGATTAGCTTGTTTATTTTCTTCAGTTATTGGTATTTCAAGACGTTGAGAGAAACCGAAAAAAGTTATTTATGGGCCGGAATGGCAAAGGAAACAGCACACCAGATTGGCACACCCCTTTCTTCTTTGATGGGCTGGATAGAGTTATTGAAACTCGAAGAGATCGACCAAACCTCTGTGAAGGAAATAGAAAAAGATGTATATCGATTGAATCAGATTGCCGAACGTTTCTCGAAAATTGGGTCATCAACCGAACTAAAACCTAGCAACGTTGTCGATGTCTCTAGAAGAACAATGGAGTATTTACGCAACCGATTATCCCGTAATATCGAATTTAAATTTCATGCTACCGATGACGAAATTCTGCTCAACCTCAGCGAACCACTTTTTAGCTGGGTACTCGAAAACTTAATGAAGAATGCCGCCGATGCCATGGAAAACAAAGGCTTGATTGGTTTGTATCTTACCGATTACGAAGATACGGTGGTAATTAGTTTGCAAGATACTGGGCCGGGTATTCCGAAAAAACTGCAAAAGAAAATTTTCGAACCTGGATTCACCACTAAAAAAAGAGGTTGGGGACTTGGCTTATCGCTTGCCAAACGAATCATAGAAGATTACCATAAAGGGAAAATCTACATCGAACATTCGTCTAAAGAGAAAGGCACTGAATTTACCATTGTCCTAAAAAAATAATTTTTTTTATTAAAAACTAATCTTTAACCAAATCTAAAGGACTTGGGTGTTGAAAATATTTTTTTCAAACATAAAAAAGCCTACAACATTGTAGACTTCTTTCTAGCGATATCTTATTTTTTTTTATACTGAGTAATGCCTAAAAGCCAAGAATCATTTTTGCAATCATAAAATAGATAAACACCCCTAATATATCGTTACTTGTCGTAATGAATGGCCCTGTAGAGACAGCCGGATCCATTCCACGCTTATGTAATAATGTTGGGATAAATGTCCCGATAATAGCAGCATTAATAATTACAGTAATAAGAGCCAAACAAATGGTTAGAGAGATTTTATAACTCGTCCCAAACACAAAATGACTAATTGATAAAACGACTATTGCAATGATGAGTCCGTTGAGCAATCCGAGTAAAAACTCTTTACCTAACAACTTCAGTACACTGCTATTTTTCAACGATCCATTTGCCAAACTCTGCACTATAATCGCAGAAGATTGTATCCCTACATTCCCGGCTGTGGATTGTATCAGAGGTACAAAAGTTAGGAGAATGGTATATTGGGCTAGTTCTTCACTCAGACCATTCATGATTCCGGCGGCTCCTATCCCACCAAACATACCGATCAATAGCCATGGAATTCTTGCACGTGTCAAGCGCCAAATCGAGTCATCGGTATCTACATTTTGTGTAATACCGGCTGCTAATTGGTAATTTTCTTCGGCTTCTTCACGGATGACATCTATTACATCATCTACTGTAATTACCCCAACAAGACGCTTCAATTCATCGACTACCGGAATTTCGTATAAGTCGTATTTGGTAATCACATTGGCTACTTCTACATCGGTCGTAAAGGTGTTTACATATTGTATCTTATCATTGAAAACATCTTCTATTTTGGTGTTTGATGAGGTCGTTAAAAGTTTTTTCAAACTCAAAATCCCTAACAATCGTTCATCTTTATCTACAACATAAATGGAGAATACCTCTTCCATTTCTTCTGCTTGCCTGCGCATTTGCTTTACTGCGGTAATGATCGACCAATCTTTGTAAACCTTGATATATTCTTTTCCCATCAAACCACCTGCGGTGTCTTCGTCGTACTTTAGTAGTTCGACAATTTCTTTGGCATGTTCGGGGTCTTCTATCTGAGAAATAACTTCTACTTTCTTACGATCGGATAATTCGCTAATTACATCGGCCGCGTCATCGGTATCCATTTCGTTGATTACTTCTTCTGCAATTTCTTTTGCCGAGAAAGTTTTTAGGATTTTTTTCCGATCCTCTTCTTCAAGCTCTAAGAGTACATTTGCCGAGACTTCATTATCCAACAAATCAATAACAAAAGATTGTTCTTCTACAGATAATTCGCTCATCACTTCGGCAATATCTGCCGGGTGCAAATCTCCTATTAGCGATTTTACCGCTCGTCCGTTGCGGTCTTTTATATCGGCTATTAGATCAGTGATGTGCTCTTTTGTAATTTCTTCGTTCATAGGTTTACTTCATTCTTTTTGTTAGTTCTAGAAAATCCTCTACACTTAGCTGTTCTGCTCGTAAATTTAACAATTCATTTTCTTTCATCGTATCGGGAATACCCAAAGATTTAAGTGCATTGCGTAATGTTTTTCGCCGTTGATTGAAAGCGGTTTTTACCACAGTAAAGAAAAGTTTCTCATCTACTTCGGGTAAAGTTGATCGGTAACGTTTCATCCGGATAACGCCCGATTTTACTTTTGGTGGAGGCGTAAAAACGTTTTCACTTACTGTAAACAGATAATCTACTTGATAGAAAGCCTGTGCTAACACAGAAAGTATGCCATAAACCTTACTACCCTTTGGGGCTGCAATACGTTCGGCAACTTCTTTCTGGAACATACCTACCACTTCGGGCACTTTATTTTTTTCTTCTAGTATCTTGAAAATAATCTGCGAAGAAATATTGTATGGGAAATTCCCTAAAACAGCCAAATCATCTGTGAAACGACTAAAATCCATCTTCAGAAAATCTTCTTCATAAATAATCAAATCGGGATAAAAAGGCACATAATTCTCCTCTAGATACGCAACCGATTCGGTATCGATTTCTACAACCGATATTTTTTTATTGGCCTGTAATATATATTTGGTTAACACCCCCATCCCAGGACCAATCTCTAAGACTTGTTGATAATTGTCCCAAGTAAGTCCCTCGGCGATTTTTTGTGCCACTTGCTCATCATTAAGGAAATGTTGACCTAAATGTTTTTTTGCTCTTACTTTCAAGTTTTCTGTAATTTTATGATATGTTTAACCAACTTATTGGTTGTATCTTTTCTTTGCAATCAAGTTTTTTTTATCTTAGCCCCAAAAATAACCCAAATGTCAAAAACGAGCGAGAAATTCGAAAAAAGAAGACTTCGATCTTCCAACTTTACTGTAGTAATTAGTATCTCTTTGGTCTTATTTCTTTTAGGTATTTTTGGTTTAATTATTATCAATGCTCAAAGTTATGCTGAATATATTAAAAGAGAACTAAAATTAGAAGCCTTTTTTAGAAATGAATACGACGCCAAGCAACAAGACAAAGAAATAGAAAACCAAGCCAACTATATCGATTCGCTAAAAACTCAGCATGTTTTTATAGAATCCACTAAATATATCAGCAAAGAAGATGCATCAAAAATTGCCAAACAAGAGTTAGGCATCGACGATACTTCTTTGTTCGAAGAAAATATCTATCCAGCTTCGGTCCAAATCACCCTCAAACCCGACTATGTTGATCCATCGAAAATCGATAGCATCAAATCTATCATCCAGCGTAATCCTATCATAGACGAAGTCGTGAACGATGATCAACTCATGGTGCAGGTTTACAACAGTATCGATAAAATAACCTTTTGGTTGATGGCCTTTGCAGGTGTTTTCTTGTTCATTGTTATTATTCTCATCAACAACTCGTTACGTCTGAAAATTTACGCCAAACGCTTCAGTATCAAAACCATGCAATTGGTAGGAGCGCGTAGACGATTCATTATCGCCCCTTTCTTGTTAGAAAGTGCTGTTTTGGGCCTGATTGGTGCAACAATTGCAATTCTTATTTTGGGTGGATTGTGGTATTATTTCGCTAATACGGTCAACTACACATTATGGAACGATAAATATACTTTCTTGATTATTCTCTTGATTGCCCTAGGGATGATTATCGCCGTCTTGAGTACGCTTTTCGCTTCTTGGAGATATTTACGTCTAAAAACAGATCAATTATATTAAGACATTATACAGGACTTATGGGCTCTAAAAACACAAGCATTTATCAGTCGGAAAAAAAGCAAAACGTACCATTTTTGTTCGGTAAAAGAAATTACCTTTTCATGGGAATCGGTATAGCATGCATCATTCTCGGTTTTTTTCTTATGACCGGACATGATGCCAATACACAACCCGATGGCACCTATGACCCAACGTATTGGAACGAAGATATCTATTCTTTTACCCGAATAAGACTAGCCCCAATCCTTATTATTATTGGTTTTGTACTCGAAGTCTATGCTATTTTAACCTCATCAAAAGAAACCGAATAATACCACTCTATGAATACATTAGAAGCCATCATTATTGCAATAATAGAAGGTCTTACCGAATATTTACCTATTTCTTCTACCGCTCATATGGGATTCACCGCTGCTTTGCTGGGTTTAGAAGAAAGTGAATTCCTGAAAATGTTTCAAGTTTCGATTCAATTTGGAGCCATCCTTTCTATTGTAGTTTTGTATTGGAAAAAATTTTTCGATTTCTCGAACTTCAATTTCTATCTAAAATTAATCATCGCTGTAATCCCTGCACTTTTTTTGGGGTATCTATTTGATGATAAAATAGAAGCTGTCTTGGGTAACCAAATTGCCATTTCAACGGTTTTAGTCATCGGTGGAGTGATTCTAATTTTTTGTGACAAATGGTTTAAAAACCCAAAAATACTCGACGAAAAAGAAATCTCTTACAAAAAAGCATTTATCATTGGCTTTTGGCAATGCCTAGCAATGATGCCTGGCACAAGCCGCTCTGCCGCCTCTATCATCGGGGGAATGACCCAAGGCTTGAGTAGAAAAGCTGCTGCAGAATTTTCCTTCTTCTTGGCTGTACCAACCATGTTGGCCGTTACGGTTTATTCGATCTTCGTGAAAACATGGGGTAAAGGAACACCCAACGAAATGAAAGGCTACGAAATGATTCTACAAGACAATCATCATATTATGCTTTTTGCCTTAGGCAATATAATCGCTTTTGTCGTGGCTCTAATTGCCGTTAAAACATTTATCGCTTTCCTTACCAAATATGGTTTCAAAGTATGGGGGTGGTATCGTATCATTATCGGAGTTGTTTTGTTGATTTACTTCTGGAATCAACCCCAAAAAGAGAACGTAACCGAAATACCCCAAGCCGATATCACTTTTAATCCTACCAAAGAATGACCGTTGAAGATATACAAAACGGACAAGTTTTCTTGATCGACAAACCATTGGATTGGACGTCCTTTGATGTAGTGAATAAAATCCGTTGGAATCTTAGGAAAACCTATCAATTGAAAAAAATAAAGGTAGGACATGCAGGTACTTTAGACCCTAAAGCTACTGGGCTGTTAATTGTTTGTTGTGGGAAAATGACCAAACAAATCGATCAGATTCAATCACAACATAAAACATACACTGGTACAATCAAACTAGATGCCACTACACCGACTTATGATTTAGAGTCTGAGGAGGATTGCCAATTCTCGACTGCACATCTTACCGAAGAGAAAATCCATGAGACCACAAAACAATTTATAGGGAAGATTGATCAGGTTCCGCCTCTACATTCGGCCATAAAAAAAGACGGAAAACGTTTGTATGAAATCGCTCGAGCAGGAGAAACAATCGAAATAGAACCGAGAAAAATAGAAATTTTATCCTTCAAAATCACTCGTATCGAGTTACCTTTTGTCGATTTCGAAGTCGTTTGTAGCAAAGGAACTTACATACGGTCTTTGGCTTTTGATTTTGGTAGAAGTCTTCAGGTCGGAGGATATTTAACTGCACTTTGCCGTACTAAAATCGGAGATTATGCACTGAAAGATGCCGACAACTCTGTACTGAATCTCATCGCCGACACAGAAAACTAACCCAAATAATCATCCAAAACCCTATTGATTACAGCACTTACTCTTTTAGGTTTTTGCCGAACCATTATATGCGTACCACCATCGATTACAATCGGATTTTTGATATATTGAATAGGAAAAACAATATCTTTATTACCGTGAATATGGGTGACATTATTTTCTCTATACTGTTGCGAATGTTTCCAATGGACTATTTTGTGAATCGACCATCGTAAATATGCTTTGTTTCTATACTGAAAAATATCGTCTATAGAATCTCTTTTTTTGGTATAATATAACTTTCGCATTACCGTGTAAGAGAAAAAAGAATTAGAACTTATAAATCCTAAAGGCATCAATCGATGTGCATTGATATGTGAAGACCAGCGCATATAAGGAGGTAATTCTTCTCGATTTTTCACAGTCGAAATAAGGAAATTGTGTTCCGGCTTCACAAAACGGTTCATCTCTTGCACAATGATTCCGCCAAATGACAATCCCATCAACATAAATTTCTCATTCAGGTTGATAGGTGACAACATTCTTTCTGCATAATGTGCAAGAGATTCGTCGTCGGATTCGGGCAATAACCAAGGCAAGTCTACCAACTCGAAACCAGAACGAAGCTGAAGACTCGAGAAAGCTTTTTCGTTCGCACCCAATCCACTTACATGATAAATTTTCATACTTACAAGATATCCTTTTTCTTCGAATAATCGGTTGGTCTAACGCCAACTACCTTCTGAAACGTATTGCTGAAAGTTGGTAAACTACTATACCCCACCATGTTAGCAACTTCACTAATCGAGTTTTTCTCTTCGATTAATAACTCTAAAGCTCTCAACATCCGTAAAATAGTGAAGTATTGAACAAATGTAAGCTTCACATCTTTCTGAAATAGTCTAGACAAGGAACGTTCACTAAACCCAAATTCATCTGAAATTTTTTTCATCGTAATCGAACTATCCATCTTATCCTTCAAATACATTATTACTTTTTGCAAACGCTCGTCTGTCGGGTAAGGCAACGATAATTTTAGACTATTTTTATTGAGTTTCGGCAATAATTCTTTAAATGCATTGGCAATCGTAAACGAAGAAGAATCTTTGGCTGTTATATCGCCTCTCCATTGTTTAGAAAAAAGAATAAACTCCATCAAAAAATTACAAGTTGGATAAATCCCTACTTTATGAAAAAAACTTTCAGAATCAGTCTCTTTCACCGGGAAATATAAATTTCGCATAAAGATCTGTGGAGAACTTGGGTGAATACTGTGCACAAAATTGGGCGGAATCCAAATAAAATGACGCGCTGGCAAATAATACGTCTCCTTGCCTATTGTCACATATACAATACCACCTTCGCAATACAAAAACTGTCCTTTATCATGCTGATGCTCGACAACTTCTGGCTCATTAATCTCGTTATGATAACAAAAAATAGAGCTAGGATCTTTGTCTATTTCGGTAAGATAGTAACGGGTACTTAGAAGTTCTTTCTGTTTGCCAGACATACTTTTTAATTTTATAATGAGATTCCTAAGATAAGAATATATTTGGGTTTATTGTACGAAGAACACATAGGAAATGTCTAGAAAAGATAAATAAATGGCATTTTATGATTTTATATTGAAACAATTTTGTACGAAATTTGTAATCACTTCAATATTTAGCAGAAAAACACGGTGAAAAAATTTACAAACAACATGATAGAGAGAATCCCCAACAACGAACTGCGCTCGAAGGTGATGACAGCCCAAGAAGCTGCACAAATCTTCAAGGATCAGATGATTGTCGGATCTAGTGGTTTTACCCGTGGTGGCGACTCGAAGGTAGTCTTGAAAGCACTTGCTGAAAGAAACCAGATAGAAAATATAAAAATTACACTGATAACTGGGGCATCATTGGGGCACGACACAGACGGAGCTCTTGCTCATAATCATGCGCTACACAAACGTTTACCCTTTCAGGTAGATAGAACATTGCGCAAAGAGATAAACAACGGGAATGTTTTATTTGTCGATCAACATCTAAGCAAAACTTCTGATTTAATCTCGAACGGTACATTTCCAATTGATGTAGGCGTTCTTGAGGTTGCAGAAATTCTAGAAGATGGACACCTAGTCCCAACAACCTCTATCGGGAACAATGTAGCGATTGCAGAAAATGCCCAAAAATTGATAATAGAGATCAATACATCTATCCCCAAAAACATTCGTGGTATCCATGATATTTATTCGGTAAATGAACATCAGAATAAACCCATCAATATTTGTAGTGCAAGCGACCGTATTGGGACAGATACGATAAAAGTTGATCCTAAAAAAATTGTAGCCATTGTTTTTCAAGATATTCAAGATGCACCTGGCGATATTACTCCACCAGACGAGCAAACAGAAGCAATAGCAAAAAATATTGTTCGCTTTCTCGAAAACGAAGTAAAGCAAGGTCGATTAGACAACTCACTTCGGCCTCTGCAATGCGGAATAGGTAAAGTAGCGAATGCTGTTTTGGGCGGGATGATCGATTCTGATTTCGAGAATCTAACGATGTATTCGGAAGTTTTCCAAGACTCTACTTTTGATTTAATCGATTCTGGAAAATTAGTTTTTGCCTCTGCTTCTGCAATGACTGTTTCGCCAGAATGCTACAATCGTGTAATTCATCATATCGATAACTATAAAGACAAAATTGTTCTTCGTCCACAAAACATCAGTAACTCACCAGAAGTTATCGCACGTTTAGGTGTTATCGGGATCAACACTTCGTTAGAATGTGATATATACGGAAACGTAAATTCTACACATGTCATCGGCACCAATATGATGAACGGAATTGGAGGTTCGGGTGATTTTGCTCGCAATACTTATCTTTCTATTTTCGTAACTTCATCAACCGCAAAAGACGGAAAAATCAGCAGTATCGTTCCGATGGTGACTCATGTAGACCATAGTGAGCACGATGTAGACGTTATAGTAACCGAACAGGGTTTGGCTGATTTACGAGGTTTAGCTCCACGCGAAAGAGCTAAAGTAATTATCGAAAATTGCGCTCATACAGACTACAAACAAGAATTATTATCCTACTACGAAAGAGCCTGCCAAGAAAGAGGTGGCCAAACTCCTCATCTATTAGAAGAGGCTTTCTCTTGGCACACTCGATTGAGAGAAACCGGAACAATGAAAAAAGCTTAGTACAATCATTAAATAATTTATGAGACAAAGCATGATTCGGATACAATCTGAATTGTGCTTTTTTTTATGAAATGTGTAATTTTGTGCAATATCAATAAAAAAAACATGAAAAATATCCTCCCTGTTCTACTTCTATTGACTGCATTTTTTGCATGTCAATCCCCACAAAAATCCAATCAAAACTTAGAGCAAATCAACAAACAATCGGCTAGAGAGGTCGTATTATCTACCCAAATAAAGGGTGATTCGGTTCTGCATATTACCCAACAAAAAATTTGGTCGAACCATTTAATGATAACCGAAAAGATAGATACGTTGATTACTCATAAACAGTACACGCCTGCAGATTCTACCAAAATCCCAATTTACGTAACCATTCAATAATAAAACATGAAAAAAAAAGATAAAAGAGCCAGTAAAGTTGTTACATTGGTATTGATTTCATCGGTACTCAGCTCGTGCATGAATCGCGAAGAAACACCTATTGATACTCATCCACAAAGAGTTTTTATGCGAGCAGATTCTACTGCACCTTATACCGAGGTTACTGAAAATTATGCTAGCCAAAACAATTCTCATTTTGGTGAGATGGGAAGTTCGTTGCTTTGGTTTATGGCTTTCCGTAGTCTAGCGGGCGGTATGGGTTACGCAAGTCCAGGATTGCATCAACAATCGAATGTAGGAACAAATGCTGCAAAAGCGAAAGCCTACAAAGGACAAACAATTCGTGGCGGATTCGGCAAATCTTCATCAGCACGCTCTGTTTCATCCTAACCCAATCTTATGCAAAGGAAAAAAATTACAGCCGATAGTCATTGGCAAGAACGAGTAGAAAAAATTGGTTTTGGATACCATACCGATGAAAATAATCTCCCGTATTGGATAGAAAATTATTATTATTCGATTAGCGAAAAAGAGGCCGACCAGATTTATGATGCGACGAATGAATTATGGGAAATGTGTCTACATGCAGTGGAATATGTGATTTCAAATAATCGATTGGATGAATTTAAAATACCGAAATTTATTCAACCATATTTGATTGATACTTGGAGAAATGATGCGCCAAGTATTTATGGTCGTTTCGATTTTGCTTACCATAACGGACAGCTAAAATTATTAGAATTTAACGCCGATACGCCAACTTCTCTCTTCGAGTGTGGCGTGGTACAATGGCTTTGGATGGAATATTACTTCGGAACACAGAAAGATCAATTCAACTCGGTACATGAGAAATTAATCGAAACCTGGAAAATGTTAAAACCCTATCTCAAAGGAGAAGTTGTGCATTTTACTTGTGTTCGAGAATCATTAGAAGATCTTACCAATCTAGAATATATAAGAGACTGTGCGATACAAGCTGGCTTACAAACTAAACTTATTTATATAGATGAAATCGGCTGGAACAATATCCACTTTGTCGATTTAGAAGAAGAACCGATTACCGATATTTTCAAGCTTTATCCTTGGGAGTGGATGGTGAATGAACTATTTGCGTACAATATCAAAAATGACGAATTCAATGCAAATTGGATAGAACCTGCTTGGAAAATGATTTTATCGAACAAAGCAATTTTACCTATTTTATGGGAATTATATCCCAATCATCCTTTATTGTTAGAAGCATATTTCGAATCGGCTAACGGCATGGAAAATTATGTAAAAAAACCTTTACTATCTCGTGAAGGAGCCAATATCGAAGTGATAAAAGAAGGAAAATTATTCGAAAAAACTTCAGGTGAATATGGCGAAGAAGGTTTTATATACCAAGCTTTTGCCAATTTGCACCAAGAAGAAACAGCTTATGCTATTATTGGGAGCTGGATAATCGGACAAGAAGCTTGTGGAATTACTTTCCGAGAAAGTGATCAATACATCACAACCGACAAAAGTCGTTTTGTACCGCATATCATCGAATAGCTTTTTCGGGTTTTGTTTTTTATCGGTCTAGCAAACTCTAACATTGTAACAAAAAAAGGAACTCCTGCATAGAGTTCCTTTTTCATTTATATAAAACCTGGTTTTTTTCTTATCCTAAAACTTTTGCGACCGTTTCACCAATATGTGCTGGCGATTCAACCACGTGAATCCCGCACTCCGCCATAATTTTCATTTTAGCCTGAGCTGTATCTTCTGCTCCACCAACAATTGCACCTGCGTGTCCCATTGTACGACCTTTCGGTGCTGTTTGACCCGCAATAAATCCTACTACAGGTTTTGTACCGTGCTCTTTAATCCAACGAGCAGCTTCAGCTTCTAACTGCCCACCGATCTCACCAATCATGACGATACATTCGGTTTCTGGATCATTCATAAACAATTCTACGGCTTCTTTTGTAGTTGTACCGATAATTGGGTCACCACCGATACCGATCGCTGTAGAAATTCCGTATCCAGCTTTTACTACTTGGTCAGCAGCTTCATAGGTTAAAGTTCCTGATTTTGATACAATCCCAACTTTACCTGGTTTGAAAATGAAACCTGGCATAATTCCCACTTTAGCTTCACCTGAAGTGATAACTCCTGGACAGTTTGGTCCGATTAAAGTAACATCGCGTTGGTCAACATAGGCTTGTACTTTTACCATATCTTCTACCGGAATACCTTCTGTGATACAGATAATAACTCGGATTCCAGCATCTGCAGCTTCCATCACAGCATCCGCAGCGAAAGCTGGTGGTACGAAAATGATACTCACATCTGCTCCTGTTTCTTTTACAGCTTCGCGCACTGTATTGAAAACTGGTCTCCCCAAATGTTCGGTTCCCCCTTTTCCTGGAGTTGTTCCTCCAACAACTTGGGTTCCGTATTCGATCATTTGTTCTGCGTGGAAGGTTCCTTCTTTTCCTGTGAACCCTTGTACAATTATTTTAGAGTCTTTATTTACTAATACTGCCATTATGTTTATTTTTTGTTGAGCAAATATAACGTCTTCGCTACATTTATAAAAATTATTCGAATGATTTAGGACATTTATTACCTAAATTTAAAGTTTAATCGTTTGTTTTGTTTCGGTATTCTTTTAACATAATTTGGGTGAGTGCCATTTTTTTATACATTTTTTTGGCTTCTTCTGCCGGCGAACCAAAATATGCTTGATGTCCTTCTAGAGATTTCGTCACACCCGATTGTGCATACAGAATGGTTTTCTCACCAATTGTTACCCCACTTGTAATCCCTACTTGTCCCCAAATATTTACATCGTTTTCTATGGTTACACAGCCAGCAATTCCGACCTGCGAAGCAATAAGACAACGTTCACCTATAATGGTGTCGTGCCCAATTTGGATTTGATTATCTAATACGGAACCTTTTTTGATAATGGTTGAAGCCGTTACTCCTCGATCAATAGTACAATTTGCGCCAATCTCTACTCCATCTTCTATAATAACATTGCCCACAGATTTCAATCGATCATAACCATTTTCTCTTTTCTTATAATAGAAGGCATCTGCCCCCAAAATGGTTCCACTACGGATAATTACATCATCACCAATAATTGCATCATCGTTGATGCTAACATTGGCATGAATGACACAATTCTTCCCAATTTTCACATTATTCCCAATAAAAACATTGGGCTGAATTATAGTTCCTTCTCCTATTTCTGCATCGGGCGATATAGCATCAGTTGCGGGTTGAAAAGGCTTGAAGAATTGACCAATTTTTACAAAGTCGCGAAATGGATCATCCGATAAAAGTAAAGCTTTTCCTGCTGGACATTCTACTTCTTTGTTAATCAGCACGATGGTTGCAGCCGAATTAAGGGCTTTTTCATAGTACTTTGGATGATCTACAAAGACGATATCACCTGCTTCTACTCGGTGTATTTCATTCAAACCATAGACGGGAAAATCAGCAGCACCGATGGGCGTGGTTCCACTGATTTCGGCAATTTCTTTTAAGGTATATTTTCTCGGAAATTTCATTTTGTTGTTGAGTCAATAATTTGCTACAAATATCTCTAAAAAAAGAGCACCTAGGTGCTCTTTTTTTATGATTATTTTATCTAAAAATTATTCTTTCACGCGTTCTACATACGAACCATCTTCTGTATTAATTTTTACTTTATCTCCCTCGTTGATAAAAAGTGGTACACGAATCTCTGCTCCAGTTTCTACGGTAGCTGGTTTCATTGCATTGGTTGCTGTATCCCCCTTTACTCCTGGCTCTGTATAGGTAACTTCTAGGATTACAGTATTTGGTAATTCGGCAGATAAGGGTACTTCATCTTCTGCACGGAATAGGATTTTCACTTCATCACCTGCTTTCATAAACTGGTGATTATCAATCAGTCCCTTGTCGATATAGACTTGCGAGAAGTCGTCATTATTCATAAAATGAAAACCGTTCTCATCATCATACAAATATTGGTAATTACGGGTTTCTACACGCACTTCATCGATTTTATGACCCGCTGCGAAAGTGTTTTCTAATACTTTTCCGTTGGTTACTGATTTTAATTTTGTACGAACAAATGCTGGTCCTTTCCCTGGTTTAACGTGTAAAAAATCTACAATTTTCCATGTATCGTTGTTCCAATTGATACATAAACCTTTTCTGATATCTGAAGTTGTTGCCATTGTATTTGGTATAAAAATTAGAATATTATTGTGCCAAACCAACGTAGCCTTTCATGATTCCACGTTCGCTTGATTCTATAAAATTAATAATTAAGTTGCGTTCTTCCGAAGCAGGAAACTCTGTTTTGATTATTTCTAATGCTTGAGAAACGTTATAATTCATCTGAAAAAGAATTCGGTATATACTTTGGATTTCGTAAATTTTTTCTGATGTAAAACCTCTTCTACGCAATCCTACCGAATTGATGCCTGCATAAGTCAAAGGAGTATTGGCTCCTTTAACATACGGTGGGACATCTTTGCGAATTTGTGAGGCACCTGCAATGAATGCATGAGCACCAATTTTGGTAAACTGATGTACACCGCTTAAACCACCAACAAATGCATAGTCGCCCACTTCTATATGCCCAGCTAAGCCTACGGCATTAACGATAATTACATTGTTACCCAAAATACAGTCGTGTGCAATATGGGCTCCTGCCATAATGAGGCAGTTGTCACCAATTTTGGTATACCCTAATGCAACCGTTCCTTTGTTTACGGTAACACTTTCGCGTATTGTCGTATTATCTCCGATAATGGTCAGTGTTTTTTCGCCTTGGTATTTAAGATCTTGCGGTTCGGCTGATATTACTGCTCCTGGGTAGATTTTACAGTTTTTTCCGATTCTGGCTCCCTCCATAATAGTAACATTCGGAGCGATCCATGTCCCTTCGCCAATTTCTACATCGTTGGCAATGTATGAAAAAGGACTAATTGTAACATTTTCGCCAATTACCGCTGTGGGATGAATGTATGCCATTTGTTGATTCATTACTTCCATTCAAAAATTATTCCTTTGTTATAACGGCCATCATTTCTGCTTCCACAGCTAGAGTATTGTTTACATATCCTTGTCCTCGCATATGTACAATTCCTCTACGAATAGGCGCTAATAAATCCATTTTAAAGACCAAGGTGTCACCAGGAACGACTTTTTGTTTGAATTTTGCGTTTTCAATTTTCATAAAATACGTCGAATATTCTTGTGGGTTATCTAATTCTCCCAAAACTAATAGTCCTCCTAATTGTGCCATTGCTTCAATTTGCAAAACGCCAGGCATTACCGGTTCTTTTGGGAAATGTCCTACGAAAAATGGTTCATTCATTGTGACATTTTTTATCCCAACTAAACTGGTCGGAGTTTTCTCTATCACCTTATCAATCAACAAAAAAGGAGGTCTATGTGGTAACAAATCTATAATATCATTAATCGTATAGACTGGTTCTTTTGTCAGATCGAATTCTGGTATTTTATTACGTTGTGCCAGCTTGATTTGTTTATTTAATTTCTTTGCAAAATTAGTATTTATTTTGTGACCTGGCTTCGATGCAATAATTTTTGCTTTTAATTTTGTGCCAATTAAAGCTAAATCACCCATTACATCTAGTAATTTATGTCTTGCTGCTTCGTTTGGATAATGCAAAGATAAGTGGTCTAAAATTCCGTTTGGCTTGATCGAAACGTTTTCCCTATTAAAGGCTTTGCATAATCGTTCTTTGGTTTGTGGAGTGATTTCTTTATCTACATACACAATGGCATTGTCTAGATCGCCTCCTTTAACCAAGCCTGCTTCGAGCAGTTGTTCTAATTCGTGTAGAAAACAAAATGTTCTAGAGTTAGCAATTTCTTCTTTAAAGTTTTTGATACTACTTAGGGTTGCATTTTGTGTTCCTAGGACTTTGGTACCAAAATCTACCATCGTCGTGATTTGATATTCATCGGCTGGGATAGCAGTGATTTCTGAACCTGTTTCTGGATCGGTGAAGGTTACAATTTCTTTTATTTTGAAGTATTCCCTTTCTTTATCTTGCTCTACAATCCCTGCATTTTCTATCGCTTCTACAAAAAAGATAGAGGAACCATCCATAATCGGTGGTTCTGCATTGTCTATTTCTATATAACAGTTATCGATATCCATCCCTACCAAAGCTGCTAAAACATGTTCGGTAGTATGTACTTTCACGCCCTTCTTCTCTAAGGTTGTTCCTCGGACGGTGCTCACCACATATTGTGCATCTGCCTCAACCTGCGGATTACCCTCTAAGTCTGTGCGTACAAAAACAAAACCCGTATCTACGTCAGCTGGCTTGAAGGTTAATTTCACCTGTTTACCTGTGTGTAATCCTACACCTTCTAAAACCGCTTCTTTAGCTAAGGTTTTTTGATAATCAGCCATTTAATTATTTATTTTTTTGTTTTTCTATTTCTTCTAATCTCTTTACAATTTCAGGAAATTTTCTGAAATATACGTATGATCGTCTAAAGTCACTTGCTTTCATTGCAGGAGAGCCATATAATATTTCTCCGTCGGCAATGTTATCATTTATTCCTGCTTGCGCCTGAATTTGCAAGTTATTGCCTAATTGCAAATGCCCTGCTACCCCAACTTGTCCACCTATAATGCAATTTTTACCAATTTTGGTAGATCCTGCCACTCCGGTTTGTGAAGCGATTACAGTGTTTTCGCCAATTTTTACGTTGTGCGCTATTTGTATTAGGTTATCTAACTTCACACCTCGCTCGATAATCGTAGAACCCATTGTTGCTCGATCGATTGTCGTATTTGCTCCAATTTCTACATTGTCATGGATGATTACATTTCCTATTTGTGGTACTTTTCGATACGATCCGTCAGCCATAGGTGTAAAACCAAACCCATCGGCTCCTATCACAACATTGCTGTGTAGGGTACAACCTTCACCTACAATACAATCGTTATAGATTTGTACTCCACTATGAATTATCGTATTGTCGCCAATGGTTACTTGATCACCGATTGTGCAGTTAGGATATATTTTTACATTGTTACCAATTTTTACATTTTGCCCTATCGATGTAAAACTCCCTATATAAACTTGTTCCCCAAGTTGAGTGCTTTCTGGGATTTTAACAAAATCATCAATTCCGACTTTACTATTTTTGATGGTTTCGGAATAATAATGGAGAAGCTGAGTAAATGCTTCATATGCGTCCGCTACTCGGATGATCGTTGCCTCTATCGGTTTTTGCAAATGAAAATCTTTACCGAGGATAACGACACTTGCATGTGTAGAATAGACAAATTGTTCGTATTTCGGATTACCCAAAAACGTAATATCACCTGCCTTGCCTTCTTCTATTTTAGCAATATTAGAAACAGTTGTATTTCGGTCTCCCTCAACTGTTCCGTCTATTATATTTGCAATCTGAGTTGCTGTGAATTTCATAGTTTGCAAAAATATTAATTTATTTCAGATTCTAAAATATATTTTAGACAAAAAAGATCTCTATATTCATCTACTAACTTACTGAATAGAAATGATATCTTTTACTTTCTCTGCTCAAATACAAACTCACTAACTGATGTTCTACTTGAGTAATTTCTTTCATAGATCCATTTTTGTCGATTATTTTAATAGGCGAAATATATGGATCATACGGCAATACATCTAGCGTATTATAGCCCATCAAATAACTTGCGTCTTCTACACCAAACTTATCTTCTATCCTTTTTTGTTCACGATCTAGATATGCTCTTTGTATTGGCTGATTCATCACGATTGCTTTAGGCAACTTCCTGTCTACTAACATTAGGCACAATATACGCAATATTTCGTCTGAGTGGTTTGTCCACTCTTTTATAGAGCTCATCACATCATGATCATCTAGCTGCGTAAACATGGCTATTGCATGTGGATTTTCTGCAAAATTAGTCTTTTGATGCTCCAAAAAATACGTCATAGCAGAGGTTGCGAAAAGTTTTTCACCTCGCCGCACCAAGTCTTTTGCTCGGCGTAGTGTCTGAATCAAAATTTGCTCAGCCGTAAAAGAAGTTTTGTGCATATACACCTGCCAATACATAAACATTCTGGCCATCAGAAACTTCTCGATACTGTACAAACCTTTGGCTTCGTACACCAATTCGTTCTCATGAACAGTCATCATCGAGATAATTCGATCGGGATTGATATTGCCCTCTACAACTCCAGTATAAAAACTATCGCGCTTGAGATAATCTAATCGATCAATATCGAGTTGGCTCGAAACCAATTGTTTGAGAAATTTTTTGGGATATTCCCCTTTGAAGATTCGAATGGCAGTTGTTAAACTTCCGTTAAAAACACGATTCAATTCTTGCATCAAAACCAATGAAATTTCTTCATGTTTTGTATCTTCGATAATCGAATGCTCGAGCGAATGAGAAAAAGGTCCATGCCCCAAATCATGCAACAGAATCGCAAGATAAACGCCGGTCTCTTCATCAGCAGAAATCGGAACGTTTTTTGCTCGTAAAGTTGCCACTGCGTTTTGCATCAGATAAAGACATCCTAATGCATGATGCAAACGAGAATGCCGTGCACCAGGGTAAACCATTTGCGTAAGTCCGGTTTGTGAAATGCGTCTTAATCTCTGAAAATAAGGATGTTGAATAACATCAAAAACAAGATCGTTCGGTAACCGAATAAAACCATGTACCGGATCGTTTACTATTTTGAATTTATTCGTTTTTGAAGAATCCAAAATGGATATATTTTAATAATTTAAACACAAAAATACACAAAAACAGATAACTATGGCGATAAAAATATTATGGATAGATGACGAAATTGATTTATTGAAACCGCATGCACTTTTTTTAGAAAAAAAAGGCTACGAACCGACCATGATAAATAATGCAACGGATGCCTTGGAAGTTATCGAAAAAGAGAATTTCGATGCGGTACTTATCGACGAAAATATGCCAGGCTTGAGTGGATTAGAAGCATTGCCAAAAATAAAAGATATTCGCCCTCTTTTACCTGTTATCATGGTAACAAAAAGCGAAGAGGAACATATTATGGAGGACGCAATTGGCTCGCACATTGCAGACTACCTCATAAAACCTGTTAATCCTAATCAAATATTATTAAGCCTAAAAAAAATCTTAGAAAGTAACAAAATCATCTCAGAAAAAACCATCATCAATTATCAACAAGAATTTCGAGATATATCGATGAGCATCATAAATGCTAGAAATTTTGCAGATTGGGAAGATATTTACAAAAAAATCGTTTATTGGGAGCTAGAGCTAGAAAATATCAGCGATCAAGCATTGATCCAAATTATCGAAAACCAAAAAGAAGAAGCCAATGCTGCATTCTTCAAATTTATCGAACGCAATTACGAAGATTGGCTATACAATGCAGAGGATGCACCTATTTTATCTCACCAGGCTTTCAAAGAAGTCGTTCTACCCCATCTCGACCCTAATGAAAAAGTACTTTTGATAATGATAGATAATCTACGGTATGACCAATGGAAAGTTATCGAGCCACTCTTTAATCGATACTACAATTCTACCCAAGAAGATTTGTATTCATCCATCTTGCCGTCTGCCACGCAATATGCAAGAAATGCATTTTTTGCAGGTTTAACCCCATTAGATATTCAGAAAAAATATCCAGAATATTGGTTGAACGATCATGAAGAGGGCAATAAAAATAGTAATGAAAAAGAATTTTTGTCTGATCAACTCAAACGATTAGGTAAAGGGAATTTGAGCATGAATTATTTTAAGATTTTGAATTCGGATTTCGAACGAAAAATTTCAGATGATTTTAACAATTTCAAAAACAACAACCTCAATGTAATTGTGTATAACTTTATCGACATTCTTTCGCACGCCAAAACCGACAATAAGATCGTGAGCGAAATGATAAGAAACGACAAGACTTATCGTTCGATTACCAAGCACTGGTTCGAAAATTCTTATTTACTAGAAATCGTAAAAAAAGCCTCTACAGAAGGCATCAAAATAATCGTAACAACTGATCACGGGACCATTTACGTAAAAGAGCCAACCAAAGTAGTTGGCGACAAAGAATCGAGCACAAACTTACGTTACAAACTAGGTCGCCAATTACAATATGACCCGAAAGATGTTTTCGTGATAGATCAGCCCGAAAAATTCTTTTTACCTAAGGTAAATATTAGTTCGAAGTATATCTTTGCAAAGGAAAATTTATTTTTGACCTTTCCAAAAAATTACAATCATTTTGTTAATTATTATAAAGATACCTATCAGCATGGCGGTATTTCTCTAGAAGAAATGATAATCCCGATTGCTGTACTAACACCTAAAAAACAATGACATACCGTGTACCTACCCTAAAAGACTTACCACAAGTTGCGCAACTAGTTGCCCAAGAGCTAAGCCATAACATCATCTGTTTTCAGGGCGAAATGGGTGCTGGAAAAACAACTTTCATCAAAGCATTGGTCAAAGAACTGGGCAGCAATGACGATGTCACGAGCCCAACTTTTGCACTGGTTAATGAATATGTGACCCAAGATTACAAAAAAATTTTTCATTTCGATTTTTATAGAATTGAAGACGAAGAAGAAGCCTTGGATATCGGGTTAGAAGATTATTTAGACAGCGGTAACATTTGTTTGATTGAATGGCCAAATAAAATCACTAATTTTGTACCCGACAACCATCAGACAATTAGCATCGAAATACTAGAAGACGGTAGTCGACAAATAACAGTGAATAAATAATGGACGAGATTTTCACCCCATTTTCGAAAGAAGAGTTGATACCTCAACCCGAATTATTGGAAGTTCCGAACAAAAGAGAACGCTTTAGCATTGGCATTCCGTGTGAAGACAACAACCAAGAAAAACGAATCATCCTTACACCAGATGCAGTAGAAGTATTGGTAAACAATGGCCATCATGTAACAATAGAAACAGGTGCAGGTGAAGGCGCACATTTCTCAGATAAAGAATATTCGGACGCAGGTGCAGAAATTTGCTACGACACACAGGCGATTTTCGAGAAGCCTATCATTCTAAAAGTTGGTCCATTAACCGAAAAAGAACAAACTTGGATAAAGCCCAATACATTTTTAGTATCGAGTGTTTTACCCAACCTGCTCAACCAAGCCTATTTTCAGAACTTGGCCAAAAAAAAAGTAACTGCAGTAGGTTTCGAATATATTAAAGATGAACAAGACGAACTCCCCGTAATGCGTTTACTGAGTGAAATTGCAGGGACAACGTCTATTTTAGTTGGCAGTGAATTGATGTCCTCTGCTCATGGTGGAAACGGAATTCTTATGGGAGGAATCACGGGAGTTCGACCAACCGAAGTCGTAATACTAGGCGCAGGAACAGTAGCCGAAAATGCTGCCCGAACTGCATTAGGACTTGGAGCATCTGTAAGAGTTTTCGACAATTCGCTAACTCGACTTCGTCGATTACAAAAAAACATTGGACAAATGTTACCTACATCGACTATCGACCCAAAAGAATTAGGGAAAGCCCTCATGCGTTGCGATATAGCCATCGGTGCTCTACACGGGGAAACCCGTACACCTTGCGTTGTTAGCGAACTGATGGTAGAACGTATGAAACCAGGCGCAGTCATTATCGACATCTCAATTGATAACGGGGGTTGTTTCGAGACCTCAGAAGTTACCTCTCATGATCGCCCAATTTTCACCAAACACGATGTCATTCATTATTGTGTATCCAATATTACTTCGCGTGTTGCACGCACATCGACCAAAGCTTTGAGTAATTTTTTCTTGCCGTATATTTTGATGATTTCGAACGAAGGGGGATTAGAAACACTTCTTCATCGAAATAAAACAATCCGAAACGGAATCTATATTTACAAAGGAAGGTTGGTGAAAAAAAGCTTAAGCGAACGCTTTGACCTTCCTTTTCATGATATTAATTTACTGATCTTATGAGTTTTGCACAACGACTAAAATATTATTTAATCGGAATTGGTCTTGGTATAATTGTAGTTTTTATTTTTTTTGGGAAAAGAACATTTCAATGCTCTTATTTTCCAAATGCACGCGCACTAGATGAAGCAAAATTCTATCCGATTAACTATTCTCCCGAGGTAGAAAGTTTTTTCAGATCACACAAAATCGACACTACATTCGTGAAAGATCAACTTTTCAGGCGAAGTACCATCACAAATTTTGGCACAGAAGAAGTTAAAGCAAAACCGTGCAGAATCTATCGTGCCAACTACGACAACGCTGATTTACAACGTAAATACGAATTTGTTTACAAAATTTGCAAAGATTTTACCTATATCGAATCTATCAAAGAAGTAGATTAAAAATACCCCCACAAGACTGTATTTCATCCTACCTATAATATCGAGGAATAAAAAATTGAAACAGAAAAAGATTATGAAAATATTAGCATATTTCTATGCCAAATGGTACATTTTTTTCTATTTCATAACAAAACAAAAAAGATTGAATTACTACCATGAAAAATAATAAAAAAATTGCTTTTGGCACGTTGCTCTTAGGGGCTGTTAGCACAGGAGTTTATTTATGGAAAAATAGAAATAAAAATAAAAAAATTAATTTTAGAACCGTTCCTCGTTTTCAGCTAAACAAGTTCCTGGGGCGTTGGTATGAGATTGCTAGAATAGAAAACAACTCACTGATGACGAATTGTTTAGCAAGATATATACAAGAAGAAGACGGAAACCTGAAAGTAATTTATAGTGGTTTTGATAAAAAGAAAAAACGCTGGAAAAAAATCGAAGGAAAACTTAAAATCGAAAATGAGCAAACAGGAAAACTAAAAGTTTCTTTCCATACCTTTCTCTATTCACCATATAATATTGTTGACATTGATGAGAACTACGAAAATGCTCTAATTGCAGGGAAAAACCACGATTTTCTATGGTTGATTTCTCGAGAAAAAGAAATCTCTGATAAAACAAAATCTAGGTTCTTAGCCAAAGCAATCGATTTGGGGTATGATATTTCTAGATTATCTTGGACCTCTCAAGTACCGATAGAGAATTAATGAATCATCCGACTAAAAAAATAACCTTAGTTTTAGCTAAGGTTATCTTTTTTTTATAAAAAACTATTTAGTTTCACATTTATACTTCACCGAAGATGGAACTAATTTTTTGTATTCGCCACCATTGATCATTACATCTCGAACGATACTAGAACTGATGTATGCTTTACCCGAGCTTGTGAGCAAGAAAACAGTCTCGACATCGTAATTGGAAATAGCTCGATTGGTGTGAGCAATTGCTTTCTCAAACTCGAAGTCGGCAGGATTTCTTAAACCGCGTAAAATATACCGTGCATCATTATTTAGACAAAAGTCAATGGTCAGCCCATCGTACGTTTGCACGGTAACATTCTCAAAACGTTCGACTGCTTTTTCTATAAATTTTTGGCGCTGTTCTAACGAAAACATATATTTTTTAGCCGAGTTAGTTCCTATTGCAACAATAATTTTATCGAAAAGCGGCACAGCACGTTGAATAATATCCATGTGTCCGATCGTGATAGGATCAAACGATCCTGGGAAAACTGCTATACGTTCCATGGTTTGGGTCTATTAAGGGCAAAATCTAATTCGTTTTGCACAAGTTCTTGTAACGAAATTCCGGCATAAGCGGCCTGTTGCGGAAAAATACTCGCTGGTGACATTCCTGGTAAAGTATTGATTTCTAATAAATATGGCTGATTATCGACAATAATATATTCTGCACGAGAAAAACCATTCATATTAAGAGAATCGTAAACTTTGGTGGCTATTGCTTTTACACTTTCTTCTGTTTCTTGAGAAATTCTTGCTGGGGTAATTTCTTGAGATTTCCCGTCGTATTTTGCTTCATAATCAAAAAATTCATTGTCTGATACGATTTCTGTAATGCCCAAGACGGTAGTTTTTCCTTTGTATTTCAAAACACCAACAGAAACTTCTAATCCATCCAAAAAAGCTTCGATCAACACCTCTTTATCTTCTGCAAAGGCCAATTCTAGCGCTTTTGGGATATCCTCTTCACGGTGAACCTTGGAAATTCCTAAACTCGAACCCGATTTATTCGGTTTCACAAAACATGGCAACCCTAGTTGTTCTACAATTTTTTTAGGCTCTACTTTTTCGCCCTGATACAAATAAACAGATTTTGCGTGCGGGATACCGTATTTACTGAGAACGGCAATACAGTCTTTTTTATTAAATGTAAGAGCAGATTGATAAGAGTCGCATCCGTTATACGGTAAGCCAATCAAATCAAAATAGGCTTGTAAATAACCATCTTCGCCTGGCGTCCCGTGAATAGTATTATAAACAAGATCGAATTTTTCTTTTTTACCATTTCTCTCGAATGAAAAATCGGCTTTGTTTATCGGGTATTTCTCCCCATCAATTTCTGCGTACCATGCATCCTTTAGGATTCTTACGCGGATTGGCTCGTATTTTTCGGTATTGATATTTTGATAAATCAACTCACAACTTTTTAGCGAGATTACCGACTCATCAGAATATCCACCTGCCACTACAGCAACTTTCAACATGATAAAATAAATTTTACCAAATATAAAACTTTGGTCTAATATACGATGACCTAATTTTTATTTTATATTTGTAATTTGATTTATAATTCTTAAATGAAATTAATAAACGTTATTCTGAGTTGGAAGTTTTGGCTAAACCTGATTATTATTTTTGGTTTAGGATATGGATTATACCACACTGTTTTCAATATTTGGTTGTCATCTTACACCAATCACGGTGAAGCTATAGAAGTTCCCGATCTCTCTAAAATGAATATTAAGCAAGCTACGGCTGCATTAGAGGATTTGGGGTTGACCTATGAAATAGACTCGATAAAATACGATCCGAAAATGAAACCCTACACAGTAATTGATTATTATCCTGCAAAGGGTTTTAAGGTAAAGGAAGGACGAAGAATTTTCATCAAATCGAACCCTAGAACTTATGCGCCAGTAGAATTACCCGATTTGATCGGAAAATCGAAACGATTAGCTTTCACACAACTCAATTTATCAGACCTGATTATCGAAAATATAATTTATGAACCCGATTTGGCAAAAAATGCAGTTTTGCGCATTCTATACAATGGAAAAGAGATAAAACCTGGTACTATTTTGCCGCGTTTTGCAAAAATAGATCTTGTTCTAGGTCGTGGTTTGATGCACAATGTTATGATGCCTAACTTGATCGGATTGGATTTATCAACGGTGCGTTCTATCCTGAATGAAAACTTTTTCGAGTTGGGACAAGTCAGATTTTTAGGTGGAGGAAATGATACGATTGCTGCTCGTGTAGTTTATCAATTTCCACTATCTCGTGACCGCTATGACCAAGGTTTACCGGTAGATATTTGGTTATCAGACAAAACTAGCACTGAGATTTCGGCTGAAATAAAAATGCTCGATCGCCAGTTCAAAAACTTTATTGAAGATACAATTACGGGAAGTAAAGTCAACGAATATATTGAGAGAAGCCAAGGTACTACACCAGCAGAACCAACCCCACCTGTTCCTCAACCAAAGCCGCAAGATCAATTACCTCCTAAAAAACCAGAAGGAATAGAAATAGAATAAAATGCAGCAAGAATTTGAAGATTTTCTTGAAGAAGATCACAATCAATTATACGAGCATTTCTCGATAACGGTTGATAAAGGTCAATCGTTATTGCGTATTGATAAATTCTTAATGATAAGAATCGAGAATGCAACCCGAAATAAAATCCAGCAAGCTGCCGAAAACGGTAATATTTTGGTGAATAATTTACCCGTGAAATCAAATTACAAAGTAAAACCAGGCGATTTTATTCAAATCATGTTGGAAAATCCACCACGTGAGCACAAAATCATTGCCGAAGATTTACCACTGAATATAGTATTTGAGGACGATCAAGTTTTGGTTATCGATAAACCTGCAGGTATGGTTGTGCATCCTGGACACGGGAATTACAGTGGAACTTTAGTAAATGCTCTAAAATTTCATTTTGACAATTTACCATCGATGTCTGCAGAATTAGAACGACCTGGTTTGGTTCATCGTATCGATAAAGATACGAGCGGTCTGTTGGTGATTGCCAAAACAGAGCAAGCGATGAATCATTTGGCATTACAATTTGCAAATCATACTACCACCCGAAAATACAATGCTTTGGTTTGGGGAAATGTTACCGAAGATGAAGGTACTATTACCGGTCACATCGGTCGTCATTTGAAAGATCGTATGCAAATGGCGGTTTTCGAAGATGGATCACAAGGTAAACACGCCGTTACGCATTACAAAGTTTTGGAGCGTTTATCCTATGTTACTTTGGTCGAATGCCAATTGGAAACGGGAAGAACGCATCAAATCCGAACGCACTTTAAATACATTGGTCATCCTTTGTTTAATGATGAACGCTATGGTGGGAATAAAATTTTGAAAGGCACAACTTTTACCAAATACAAACAGTTTGTCGAAAATTGCTTTAATATTTGTCCACGTCAAGCCCTACATGCACGCACGCTTGGATTTACGCATCCTACAACGGGCGAATTTATGGAGTTCGAAGCTACTTTGCCAAACGATATGCAAAGCTTGATTGAGAAATGGCGCAATTATGCGATTCATTCTTCGCATACCGCTGAACCCGAAACACCCATCGATCGAAATGCAAAAGAAATGGATTAAGTTTTCTGTTTCTCTTGCTTGTTCTTTTGTACCTTTTTTTTCTGAGTTCGCTTTGGTTTAGCTATTTGATTATTGTTGTCTAATAAAAATCGAATGCTGAGCAACAAGGCATTTGTTGTAATGGTTTTTGTAAAATCTTCTCTATCCATATACGGATAAAAACAAGCTTGGGTAAGCGTTTTTTTACCATCGGTAACGGCTATCCAAGCAGTGCCAACAGGCTTCCCATCCTCACCTTTTTTAGGACCTGCTACTCCAGTTGTAGCCACCGCTATACTCGATTTTAATTTCTTTTGTGCTCCTTTCGCCATCGCAACAGCAACTTCTTCAGAGACCACTGTTTTGTCTACAATCAATGCTTTATTTACTTGTAAAACATTGGTTTTTACTTCCGTTGCATACGCTACGACACTTCCTACAAAATACGCTGAACTTCCGCTGACCGATGTTAACAATTGAGCAATAGCCCCACCGGTGCAGCTTTCTGCTGTAGAAATGGTTCTTTTCTGCTGTCTCAAAATCGCACCTAAACGCTCTTCTATCTTACCAGAGTAGGCGGTCAAGAGATAAGGTTTGATAATTTTTTTCAAGGACTGTAGAGAAGGTTGAAGCATTTTTTTTGCTTCTTGCTGTGTTGTTCCGATCGAAGTCAATCGTAAATCTATTGCTGCTCTACTTGGCAAGTATGCAACTTGTATGCTTTGGGGCAAATTGTTTTCCCATTTCTCTAGCAGAATTGCTAAATCGCTTTCGGTAATATTATGGATCATCACATCATGTTGATAAATAGCATCGGAATTATATTTCTTCTGAAGTTTGGGTATGATTTTTTTTCGCATCAAAGCTTTCATTTCAAACGGCACTCCCGGTAAGTTAATCAGAACTTTATCATCTATTTCGGTCCATAAACATGGGGCTGTACCTTCAGTATTTTCTACAACTATCGATTTTTCAGGCACTAACCCTTGATCTTTATTGAGTTGGTTGAGCTCTGTTTTATAGCCTCTTTTTTTGAATAATCGAGTTATATTTTTTAGTACTTTGGGGTCCGATTTCAATTCGCAATCCAACAACAAACATAGTGCTTGTTTTGTTTTATCGTCACGCGTTGGGCCTAAACCTCCAGTAACCAAGACGACATCCGACTGTGTCAATTCACGCGTAAAAGCTTCTATAATGCGAACTGTTTCATCTTTTACCGATATTATCTCTTGTATATCGTACCCTAGTTTTGTAAGTGACTGGGCAATGAAAGTCGAGTTTGTATCAACTATTTGTCCCACTAATAATTCATCTCCTATGGTTAATATACTAGCTTTTATATTCATTGTTTTACTTTATTAATTGGTGGTTATTATTTTTTTCGAATTAGTCTCTATCCTTTCTTATGCTTTTTTTTTAAGATACAAAAAAAGAGGAAAAATATATTTTCCTCTCCTATTAGCTTTCTTCATTCATCGAAAAATAGCAAAATGATATTTTACAGAATATGCTTTTCTGCATGATATGACGATCTCACCAACGGGCCAGATTCCACATGCCGGAAACCTAAACCTCTTGCAAAATCTTCGTATTTTTTGAACTGCTCTGGTGTGATGAATTCTTTCAGCGGCAGATGTTTTTTGGTAGGTTGCAAATATTGGCCAATTGTTATTACATCTACATTTGCATTCGCTACATCGTGTATGGTTTCGTACACCTCCTCTTCTGTTTCACCCAAACCAAGCATCAGACCTGTTTTGGTACGACGTTGACCTGCTTCTTTAGCATAGCGTAGCACTTCTAACGAGCGATCATATTTTGCTTGTATCCGAACTTCGCGAGTTAGACGACGAACAGTTTCCATATTATGCGACAAAACTTCTGGTGCAGCTTTTACAACTCTGTCGATATGCTTTTCTATTCCTTGAAAATCTGGTATTAGGGTTTCCATCGTGGTACCTGGACTTATTCTTCTTACAGCCTGAATGGTTTCTGCCCAAATGATCGAGCCCATGTCCTTCAAATCATCACGATCTACAGAAGTGATTACTGCATGTTTTATTTTCATCAACTTTATCGAGCGAGCTACTTTTTCGGGTTCCGCCCAATCAACTTGCTCGGGACGACCTGTTTTTACTCCACAAAATCCACACGAACGGGTACATACATTTCCTAAAATCATAAACGTAGCTGTCCCTTCGCCCCAACATTCGCCCATGTTTGGACAGCTTCCACTCTGGCAAATTGTATTGAGTTTATATTTATCTACTAATCCTCTTAGCTCACGATGCTTCTTTCCGGTAGGTAACTTTACACGTAACCATTCGGGTTTTTTTACACGACCATCGGCTTGTACTTCTACATTCATATGCTTTTATTGATTGGCTAATTTACGACTATTTTTCTAAAAAATTCCCTCCTTCTTGGTAGATTTTTATGGCCCAAAATCCTCTGTACTTTCTGTTGTAAATCCTACTATTTTTTTTTAAAAACAATAGACTATTTATTTTTGGAATATTTTTTGATATTAATTGACCGTTAAATTAATTATTCATTTAATAAACAAATAATAAGATGAAAAATACTTTTTACGCAATTGCTTTTTTAGCTGTAGGCATGATGAGTTGTGAACAAAAAAATCAATCAGAAACTCCTGTCGCTACTACAGAAAACACACAAGATAGTACTGTTGTTTCTGATGTACATAACTCTCGTAATTCGGTTGATTGGCAAGGAACTTATGAAGGAACTTTACCTTGTGCAGATTGCCCAGGTATCAAAACAACAATTGTTCTTAACCAAGACGACTCTTTTACCATGAAACAAGAGTATCTAGAACGTGAATCTGCTTCTGATGATAAAGGAAACTTTGTTTGGTCTGAAGATGGTGGAAAAATCCAACTGAAACTAAAAGACAATGAAGTTTACAATTTCTTAGTGGGTGAAAACAAACTCATTATGCTGGACCAAGATGGTAACGAAGTTACTGGCGAATTAGCAGAGCAATATATTTTAAATAAAAAATAATCATAATAAAAAAAACCTCCTTTCAGGAGGTTTTTTTTTATTTCATCTGTACAAGATGAGATTTTAGTTACTCTTCAGATTTTCTTCCCATTTCCATGCATTAAACAAGGATGTTTCGAGAGAAATTGTAGGTTCCCAGTCGAGTTCTTTTTTTGCCAAATGATTATCGGCATATGCCTCAATTATATCGCCTGCTCGACGATCTTTTATTTGATATGGAATAGTGATACCAGTAGCTTTTTCGAAAGCTGAAACAACTTCTAGAACTGTAGACCCACGTCCTGTACCAAGATTAAAGATTTCATAATTCTTTTTATTCTTCTTTTCTAATAATCGACGGATTGCTTTTACATGAGCATCGGCCAAATCGTTCACATCGATATAATCTCGGATAGGTGTTCCGTCTCGGGTAGGATAATCATTGCCCCAAACCGATAAAAAAGGACGAATTCCTGCAGCTGTCTGGGTTACATAAGGGACCAAGTTATTGGGTATGCCTTGTGGCAATTCGCCAATTTTAGCAGAAGGATGTGCTCCTACAGGGTTGAAGTAACGCAAAGCAATAACGGATTTATCATTAATAGCTACAAAATCTTCTAGTATTTCTTCTCCTATTTTTTTGGTATTACCATAAGGAGATTCTGTACGTTGAGTTGGTGTATTCTCATCAATCGGCATTTTATCAGCTTGTCCGTAAACGGTACAAGACGAACTAAAGATAAACGAATCGAGCTGAAAAGTCTCCATTGCTTCTAGAATATTCAACAGACCTACCAAATTATTTCGATAATATTTCAATGGAAATTTTACCGATTCACCTACCGCTTTGTGTGCTGCGAAATGAATGATTCCGTCAATTTTATTATTTGCGAAAAAAGTGTGTACTTGTTCTTGATCTTTCAAATCGAAATTATAAAAATCGAACGTTTTATTGGTGATGCTTTCTATGCGTTGTTTCATTGTTTCTTCTGCATTCGATAAGTCATCTATAACCACAACTTCATAACCTACCTCTAAGAGCTGTACCACGGTATGCGAACCTATGTAGCCGAGTCCACCGGTTACTAAAATTTTATTCATATCGATTTTTTTGTAAATGATGAATGATAAACCACCTACTGACTGGTAAAATTATTGTGCAAAAAATTCTTTTACACTTGCTGTAATATAGGTCAATTGTTCATCGGTCAATTCTGTATGCATTGGTAAAGAAATAACCTCATTGATTAATCTATTTGTATTCGGGAATTCTTCATCTGCATAACTCCCATTGTCATAAGCTTTTTGCTTACGCAACGGAACAGGATAATAGATCATAGCTGGGATTTCTTTTTCTGCTAAAAAAGCTTGTAAATCATTTCTTTTACCATTCATTACGCGTAAAGTGTATTGATGAAATACGTGGGTTGAATCATCTGCAAGAACTGGCGTCAACAATTCATCTATTTCTTCGAAAGCTTTGTTATAAAAACTCGCTGCTTTTTGTCTTGCTGCATTATAGGAATCCAAATGAGGTAATTTCACTCCCAATACTGCTGCCTGAATACTGTCTAAACGAGAGTTAACACCAATTTCGTCATGGTAATAACGTTTGTACATTCCATGATTCACGATTCCTCGCATTTTATGTGCAAGTTCGTCATTATTGGTAAAAATTGCTCCACCATCTCCATAGCATCCTAAGTTTTTCGATGGGAAAAAAGAGGTACAACCAATATCACCAATCGTTCCGGCCGATTTACCTTTATATTTGGCTCCAATTGCTTGCGCTGTATCTTCAATTACGTACAAGTTATGTTCTTTTGCAATTTCTAATATTGCGTCCATATTGGCACATTGGCCGAAAAGATGAACCGGAATAATGGCTTTTGTTTTTGGAGTAATTGCAGCTTTTAATCGATCTGTGTCGATTGTAAAGGTTTCGTAATCAACATCCACCAACTTAGATTTTAATCCTAATAAATTAATAACTTCTACCGTTGCTGCAAAAGTGAAATCTGCAGTAATCACTTCGTCGTCTTGTTCTAAACCCAACGCCATCAAAGCTACTTGTAAAGCATCTGTCCCATTTCCACAAGGAATCACGTGCTTAACGCCTAAGTATTCTTCGAGCTTTGTCTGAAAATCTTTTACACTTGGACCATTGATAAAAGCAGCTGATTCTATAACATTCTGAATTGATGAATCTACAGCCGATTTGATATTTTGATATTGACTTTGCAAGTCAACCATCTGAATTTTTTTCATAAGAATCTGTTCTTCTTTAAACGAAACAAATGTACAAAAACATCTACATTTATCTGTAACTTTGTACACAATGCAATTATTATATACTATATTCATCGAAGTCTATGGTTGGATACTTACAATAGCTTCATTATTTCATCCGAAAGCAAAACTTTGGGTAAATGGAAGGAAAAAATGGGAAGAAAAATTAGGCCATAAAATTTCTAGTATCGACCAAGTCATATGGATGCATTGTTCTTCGCTTGGCGAATTTGAGCAAGGGCGGCCTGTACTAGAGGCTTTACGAGATGAATATCCGAATCACACGCTGGCTTTATCTTTTTTTTCTCCTTCGGGCTACGAGGTCAGAAAAAACTACCAAGGTGCCGATTATATATTTTATCTACCGCTCGACTCCCCAAAAAACATGCGACGGTTGGTAGAACTTCTGCATCCCGAAATGCTAATTTTGGTGAAGTATGAATATTGGTATAATATGATTGAAGCTCTGGACAAGAAAAAAGTACCAATATATGTGATTTCTGCTATTTTCAGGAAACAGCAAAACTTTTTTTGGTTCGATGGAAAGAATTGGTTTGCGAAACAACTCCGTAAAATAACTCATTTTTTTGTACAAAATGAAGAGTCTAAACAATTATTGCAGCATATCTATATCGATCAGGTAACAATTTCTGGTGATACGCGCTTCGATCGTGTAAAAAATTTATTGTCTGAAAATTTTGATGATGAAAAAATTCTTCATTTCAAAAATCAACATCACTTGATCGTCGTTGGAAGTTCTTGGCCAAAAGATGAAGAATTATTTCTCAACTATTTTATACAGAATCCTTTGCCTGACAATTGGCGTCTTTTATTTGCACCGCACGAGGTAAACGAAAAATCTATCGAAAATCTACAGCAAAAATTTCCAGAAGCAGTACGTTATTCATCCTACCAAAAGGAAGAAACTTCATCCTCTATTTTGCTTGTAGATACCATCGGCCTGCTGAATAAAATCTATGCACTAGCCGATATTGTTTACATTGGAGGAGGTTTTGGTGCGGGAATTCACAATACTTTAGAAGCGGCAACGTATGGAAAACCGATTATTATTGGTCCGAAATACCAAAAATTTCAGGAAGCGGTGGATCAAATCGAAAATAAAAATATGATTTCTATCAGAAATCAAAAGCAATTTGATAAGATTCTGAGAAAATTAATGACCGATTCTGCATTACGAAACCAAATGGGCATCATATCTCGTAATTATATTAGTAACCAACCACTTGCCACAAAAATCATCCTACAAAAATTACGAGAAATGCAATAAATTTTACCATTTCTTAATAAAAATTTAATATAAAAATCAAATAATTTCCCTAATATTTATCATTTTTTACATCTTAGGAACGCTGTAATTTTGCTGCAAGATTTAGATATAAAATTTATGAAAAAATTAATCTTAGCAGCTTCTGTTTTAGCTATAGGAGCTAATGTACAAGCACAAGAAGTAGGTTCTTTTGGTTTTGAAAAAGGAAATGTAATCGTTGAAGGAAACTTAGGATTTAATTCTTCTAATGACAAAAACAAAGATGAAAAAATCAATAAATTTACCTTCACTCCGAAAGTAGGATACCTAGCTACAGACAAATTTGCAGTAGGTATTGCAGCTGGTATTGGTACAGACAAAACAAAACTTAATGGAGTACAAACAGAAAAAATCAATACCTATGATTTAGGAGTTTTCGGACGTTACTATTTCTTAGATTTAGGACAGCGTTTCAAAACATTTGCGGAAGTTGATTTTGGTTACACTAACGTGAAATACGAAAATTTAACGACAAAAGAAATCAAAGCTGATGGATTTAATTCTGGATTATCATTAGGGATGAACTATTTCTTGACCAACAAAATGGCCATTAACTTTGTTTTAGGTGATGTTATTTCGTACAACTCAGTTAAGGTTGACGGTGGGAAATCTGTTTCTAACTTCAATGGAAATATCAATGCTTTTGATAACTTCTTCGACACAGCTAAATTTGGTCTAACATACAAATTCTAAACTATACATAATTTAGTTTTTTTAAAAGAACCGCTAATTTTTAGCGGTTTTTTTATTGTCTAATTTTCCCATCATCCTTTCTTTTTTATTTCTCCGAAAAAAGCTTAATTTTCAGCAATGATACAAGTAGGAGATTTTAAACTATACAATGCCTCTGCTGGCGCAGGAAAAACCTATACATTAGTAAGAAATTTACTAATAATTTTATTGCAAAATTCTCGTGATAATTGGTTCGAATATATTTTGGCAATCACCTTTACCAACAAGGCTGCAAATGAGATGAAAGAAAGAATTCTTCTCAACCTGAAAGAGTTGGCAGATCCTACTAAAAAGCAAAACGATTATATACAAGGAATTGCAAAGGATACAAAGCTTTCTATAGATGAAATTCAACAAAAAGCGCACAGAATCTTAACATCTATTTTGCATAACTATTCTAAGTTTTCTATCAGTACAATAGACAAATTCAATCTTCGATTAATCAAATCTTTTGCACAAGATTTAGGTTTATCTATGAGTTTTGATGTTGAAATGGATGTCAAAACTTTGATAGAAGAAGCGGTAAATTTGGTGTATTCTAAAATCGGGAAAGACGAGGAACTCACCGAATCTATTCTCGATATGTCGTTGAGCAATATGGAGGAGGACGCTTCGTGGAATATTCGATATTCACTAAAAAAACTTGCCGAAAATCTAGCAAGCGATATACACTTAGAAGAATTGAGCAAAATGAATATGCTTGGTTTACAAGATTTTGATAAGTTCCGTCTGCAATTGGCAAATAGACAAAAAGAGCTTTACGAGGATTATCATACTATATATCTTGCATTTAACGAACTTCTAAAATCGCATAATTTATCGGTGGATGATTTTCCTCAAAAATCAAGAGGAATAGGAGGTTTTTTTAATAAATTCAACAAGTACAAAGACAAAAAAATTGTTAATTTAAATTCTTATTCTCAGAAAACTCTCGATGGAGAATATAACGAAAAACATCCACTTATTGTTCCTGTAATAGGAGAACTCAATGTTTTATATCAAGCAGTAACACAGCTAAATCAGAAAAATATTTTGTACAATGCTTTGCAAAAAAACATCCAAGCTTTGAGCCTCAATAACGAGATTAGAAAAGCCTTAGAAGAAATCAAGAAAGAAAACAATCTGCTATTGATCAATGAATTCAACACATTAATTAGCGAACATATTCAGAATCAACCTAGCCCGTTTATTTATGAGAAAATAGGAAACAAGTTCAAACATTATTTTATTGATGAGTTTCAGGACACCTCGACTTTGCAATGGAAAAACATGTATCCTTTGATCGAAAATGCATATGCACAGAACGATACAATTATGCTGGTAGGCGATGTAAAGCAATCGATTTATCGTTGGCGAGGAGGAAACCCTAATCTGATGATCAATATCAAAGAGCAAATTCCATCCATAAAAATAGAGAATCTAGACACGAATTGGCGCAGCTACGAAAATATTATTTTATTCAACAATTCATTGTACCAATCTATTTCGAAAAATCTAAGTTCTAACTCACATCAAGCCATTTATCAAGCAGGCAGCAATCAATTGACAAACCCCAAAAAAGGAGGTTATGTATTGGTAGAGTTTTTAGAGGAGACTGCTGAAAAGAAAATGAATGAAGTTCATCTAGACCGAGTTTTAGAAACAGTAGAACGCGTAAAAAAGGATGGATTCCTGTACAGCGACATTGCGATTCTTGTACGCAAAAACGATAAAGGAACTCTAGTTGCCGAACATTTGGCAAAAGCCAACATCCCGATAATTTCTAATGAAGCCTTGTTGCTGAAAAATGCAGCAGTAATTCAATTCATAGAATGCTTATTACAGATTGCTCACCAGCCACTCAATAAACAACAAATTGCGAAAAGTTTCTTACTTGCTTATCAGATGAATTTACTCCAACAGGTCGATTTCACAGAGCTGATAAGCGATGCAATCCAAGATAGTCCCGAAAGTTTTTTGATCGTTTATCAACGGTTAGGATATGATTTGCGTTTTTTGTTTGATGAAAATTTATCGTTGTATGATTTGATTGAGCAATTACTCAACATTTTTCCGTTCGAGTCGTCTACCGATGCCTATAGAATTGCATTTCTAGATGAAGTTTTGAGCTTCACATCTAAAAACGAAACCACGATTGCCAATTTCTTAGCGCATTGGAATATAAAAAAAGAAAAATTGAGTTTACAAACTCCAAAAGGAGTCGATGCTTTACAAATCATGACGATTCATAAATCAAAAGGCTTAGAATTTCCAGTTGTTATTTATCCATTTATAGAAGACAAAATAAACTACAACTCTGATATTTGGATTCCCTTAGAAAAAGAAGAAGATCAACCATTCGAATCTTTTTATGTTACTATAACTTCTGATCTAAAAATCATAGAAAATCGAGAAATAAAAACAATTATCGAAGAAGAAAATCATCTCAATGAACTCGATAATCTAAACGTTTTGTATGTTGCCACTACACGAGCGAAAGAGCAATTGTATCTTTTTGCAAATTTACCAAAGGATAATGGAAAAGAAGAAAAACCAGCAATCAATAGTTGGCTCTATAAATTTGTACGAGAACAACAACCCAAAAATGAATCTAATCGGTTCGAGCTTTTTGGTGAAGCCATTCGTGTTTCGGGACAAGAAGAAATTCTGAAAGAAGGAATCGACATTCCGTATTATCAACAAAACTGGACCAATCATTTAGCAATCAGCACCAACTCAGAAAAAACGAAACAAGAAAGAGAAAGGACAGCTTTTGCAAATGCAATACACTCTATCCTATCGAAAATCTTTCTGCAAGAAGATGCAGAAAAAGCAATAGAAGTTGAGATGCACTCTACTTTACTAAATAAAGAAGAAAAAACCAAAGTGGAAAAGTTAATTTATCAGATTATTAATCATCCTCAGCTAGCAGAGTTTTATAACAACCCAGAATCTGTTATCTTGAATGAGCGAGATTTCATTGCCGAAGATGGACAGATTTTCCGTGCAGATCGAGTAGTGATCCATCAAAAGAATTTGAGCATAATTGATTATAAAACCGGGAGTCCTCAACTAAAACATCAATCCCAAATTGATCATTATGCTAATTTTTTCAACCAATTAGGCTATACAAGCATAAAGAAAATACTGGTCTATATCGATAGTCAAGGACAAACAATTAGCATAGACGAAGTAAACTGATGAACGAGCAACTAAAAATACAACTATCCGCCTTACCCGAAACACCTGGTGTTTATCAATACTATAATAAAAAAGGAAATTTACTATACGTTGGCAAAGCCAAAAACCTAAAGAAAAGAGTAAATTCTTATTTCAATAAGACCCACGATTCTGGTAGGATACGATTATTGGTAAAAAAAATAGACCGGATAGAAACCATCAATGTAGCAACAGAATACGATGCCCTATTGTTAGAGAATACGTTGATCAAAAAAAATAAACCGCGCTACAATATAATGTTGCGTGACGACAAAACTTATCCTTGGATTTGTATCAAAAAAGAGCCTTTTCCACGGATAATAAGCACACGGAAATTGGTGAAAGATGGGTCAGAATATTTCGGTCCATATTCGAGTATTCGGGTGATGCGCACCTTGTTAGAACTTATTCGAGAATTGTACTTCATCCGAACTTGTTCGTATGACCTGAGTGAAGATAACATAGAAAAAGGAAAATACAAAGTATGTTTAGAATACCATATTGATCGGTGCAAAGGACCATGCGAAGGATTGCAAACCGAAGCCGACTACGATATGCAAATTCAGGCGATACGGAATATTATCCGTGGCGATTATGCCGAAGGTAAACGGTATCTTACCGATTTGATGGAAAAATTTGCAGCAGATTTGCAATTTGAACAAGCACAAAACATCAAAGAAAAATTAGAAGCTCTCAGCTCTTACCAAACAAAATCCACGGTAGTTCATCCTTCTATCACTCGAGTAGATGTTTTTTCGATTATTTCGGATGCTGATTATGCATATATAAATTTTTTACGGATTCATAACGGAGCTATTATACAATCGCATACCGAAGAATGGAAAAAGAAGCTAGAAGAAACCGATGAAGAATTGTTAACGACTGCAATAATAGAATTTGGTGAGCGTTTTGATTTGCAATCGAAAGAGATCTATGTGCCGTTCGCGTTAGATCTAGAAATACCGAATGTAAAAATTACGGTTCCGAAAATAGGCGACAAAAAGCATATTGTAGACTTATCCGAAAGAAATGCTAAATTGTATCGATTGGAACAACTTAAACGCACAAAATTAGTAGATCCTGATCGACATACAAATCGAATCATGAACCAGATGAAAGTAGATTTACGCCTCCCAAGAGAACCTCGACATATAGAAGGTTTTGACAACTCGAATATCCAGGGAACAAATCCTGTTTCGGCCTGTGTAGTTTTTAGAGATGGTAAACCAAGCAAGAAAGATTACAGAATTTTCAATGTAGAAACAGTCGACGGACCAAATGATTTTGCAACAATGGAGGAAGTAATTTACCGTCGATATTCTCGCTTACTCAACGAAGGAGAAGCATTGCCGGATTTGATTTTGATTGATGGCGGTAAAGGACAACTTTCGTCTGCACTGAAAAGTATCGATCGATTGGGCTTACGCGGAAAGGTGAGCGTCATTGGGATTGCGAAACGATTAGAAGAAATATTTTATCCGAATGATCCTTACCCTTTGTATTTGGATAAAACTTCGGAAACCCTCAAAATTCTACAACAAGTGCGTGATGAGGCACACCGTTTTGGGGTTAGCCGCCACCGCAATAGAAGAAGTAAAAGCGCATTCAAAACCGAGTTGGATGAAATCCCAGGTATTGGTAAAAAAACAATTGAAAAATTATTAAGAAATTTCGGATCGGTAGAGCGTATTAAATCAGCAAGTTTAGCTAATTTAGAAGAAGTTATAGGACAGTCGAAAGCTATAATTATAAAAAATTATTTTAGTAATGAAGAAGATACTCGTAGACAGTGATTTGCCATCATTGATGAATAATTATCGCTTACAAACGATATTGGCTTTGGTGCCAAATTTATTTTTCATTCTTACGATAACCAGCTATTTAGCTATTTATTATTCGCTATTTAGCTATATCGGAGACTCGAAAGGTTTGGCTTATGGGCTTTTGGGAAATTTATTGATTTTTATTGTATTGGCTTTTTTCAGTTTTTTCACAGGTTTAATTTCTTTTATTTATTATATTCTTCATGTAGTTAAAAACCCAAATTTGCAAGAGCATGACAATCGTTTGTTGTGGATTATTGGAGTTGTTTTTGGGATGGGGCTCGGGACACTAATATATTGGTGGACACAAATAAAAAAGAAAGATCCAAAACCTTTGATCGACATTTATTCTGACAATTTATAACCTTTCTTTTGCTGCTATCAACAAAATTAGATTCTCTGAAAAAAGGTGAATAGTCCAATGCATATTTAGTATTTGGGTAAAATGATGTAAAAAATATATATTACGTAGGATGATAAAAAAATTCCTCCGAGCTGTTGGCTCAGAGGAATTTTGTGTTTATGGTTTTAATCTTTATTAGAAGATTAGTTACCCCATCCTGGATATTGTTGATCTTTAAGTATTGGATTAATATTTAAAGAGTAAGATGGAATTGGTAATACAAATAATTTATCACCTGTGGCAACATTACAATTTGCATTACAGTTTGTTGCTTTAACAATTGGTAAGTTATTACGTTTCAAGTCAAAGAAACGTTGTCCTTCACCAACAAATTCTTTACGTTTTTCTGTTAAAACAGCTGCTAATGCATCACCTGAATATGTAGTACCTCCACGCTCTGTTGCAAAAGTGTTAACCTCTGCTAAAGCTGTAGCGCCTTGCCCAGATTTTGCCATTGCTTCCCATTTGATGAATTTAGCTTCTGTTAAACGCAATGTTTTAACATTGGCAATGTTTTGATCTGTAACAATATAATTTTTATATTTCTTGATGAAATAACCTGGGTTTGGTGCATCATCATCGCGTGTATCTTTTAGAAATAAATTTCTACGTACATCATCAGCTCCGAATAAATCTACCAAATTAGAACGTACCAAAATAGATTTTCTGGTATTTTCTTCAGTACCTACGTTATATGGATCATATAAAACTCCCATAGAATAGTTTACACCTGGGTTTGCCAAAACGCTATTCCCTATTTCGAAAACAGTTTCTGCTTGATTATCTACTTTATCCGAATAAAAATATTCTTGTAATTGATCAGCTGTTACCAATGAAAATACTCCTGGTGCTTTATTCAACGCATCATCTGCATACGAAATTGCATTTGCATAATCGCCTACTGTTAAGTAAGCTTTTGCTAACAATAATCGAGCAGCTGTTGATGATAAGAACGATTTGTTTACCGGCGTTTCATTTTCTGCTACGATTCCTGCTTTCAAATCACTAATGATTTGCGCATAGGTATCTGCAACAGAAGAACGTCCGTAAAATGCAAATGGATCGAACTCTCCTGTATATAGAGGGATACCGTATTCTTGGTTTTTACCTGAAGTTGGGTTTTCTCCCCATCCTTGTGCTAAATAAAAGAATGCCATTCCTCTAGCTGTATAAGCCTGAGCTTTCATAGCTTTAACATTGTCAGTTTCTTCTATTTTTGCATTGATAATAAAGTTTGCTTGGGCAACGATATCGTATAGCTCGTTGTAGATCGCATTCTGATCTCCTGCAGCAGCAGACCAATTCATGTTATGGAATGTTAAGAAATACCCACTATTAGTACTACTTACGAATAAATCATCCGATGCTAAGTTCCCTAAATTAGGGATATAAGAATTAAAAGATTCTGCTACAGCAAACTGTGTATACATTCCTTTTAATACAAATTCCATCGTAGATTCATCCTTGATAGGATTTACCCCTGCTTCAATACCAACCCCATCTTCTGGAAATTGCACCAAGTCATCACTACTACAAGAAAATGCAGTAATAGCGAATGCTGTTAATAATATATATTTAATTTTTTTCATTTTAAATTAATTTTTAGAAGTCAATAGATACACCAAATGAGATACTCTTCATGATTGGAGAAGTATAATCAAATACCCCTTTTCCTTGCCATCCGTATGAGAATGCATTTGAGTTTGATTCTGGATCAAAAGCTAATGTATCATCAAATACCCATGTAACTAAATTATTACCTCTCAAGTATACGGTTAAATTATCTATACCAGAATCTTTTAATAAGTCTCCGAAACTATAAGATAATTTTACTTCTTTCAGACGAATGAAATCTCCGTCTTTTAAAAAGCGAGTAGACGCTAAACGAGAGTTTGGATTATTAGAACCCCATTTCTGGATTGGGTTACTTGCATTTCTATTTTCTGGTGTCCAAGAATCATATAATGCTGATGCCAATTGGTTGTAAGTTACAGATGCTCCATCTCCTAAAGAGTAAGATTGCCATGAGTCGAATACTTGGTAATCGAATGCTCCTGAGAAGAATACGCTTAATGAGATATTTTTCCAAGACATGTCAGAACGTAAACCTGCCATCCATGTTGGGAATGGTGTTGTTCCTTGGAAATATTGTTTAGCTTTACCTCTATCATTGGTTGTTTCTGTTTCTGTTTCGTCTGTAAACCATAATGCATCACCATTTGTAGGGTCTACTCCTGCCCATCCGTAAGTGTAGTATTCACCAAACTTACGTCCTTCTTGGATTGCTTTCATACCTCCTGCTAGATATCTAGCATTTGGATCTTTCATTTTCCCAATTTCAGATACATTGTAAGATGCGTTAGCGGTTAAGCTCCACAAGAATTCTCCTGAATTGAATGGTCTTACTGTTAAGATCCCTTCTACCCCTTTATTTTCAATTTCTCCAATATTAGTCCATGATGTATTTACAGGACTCGGAGTTTCATATGGTATTTGTAATGGGAAAATTGCATCGCTAGTTAATTTACGGTAATAATCAAATGATCCGCTTACTACATTGTTTGCAAATGCATAATCTAAACCAATATTTAATTGTTTAGTGGTCTCCCATTTAAGGTCTGGGTTACCTACGTTACTTACAACAAATCCTTTTCCATTGTCTCCGTAATCAGAAGATACTCCCAAGAAAGATACTCCATTATAAGAAGTTCCCCATTGATCGGCATATGGAATGTTACCAATTTCACCGTAGTTTGCACGTAATGTTAAGTTTGTAACTGCAGGTGAATTGATATCTTGTGTAAAGTTATATCCTGCTCCAGCTGACCAGAACCAACCGCCTCTATTGTTTTCTCCTAGAGTAGAGTTATTATCGTTACGTACTTGTCCTGATATTGTTAATCGGTTACTTAGCACATAGTTCAGACGAGCAAAATATGAGTATTGCACCCATTTTTCAAATTCTCCTGTTGCAGCAATAATTGTCCCTGCATTATTCATCAATGGTTTTGCAATCAAAAAGTCTGTACCATGAGCAAAAGCACGTCTCATAGTATGTTCTTGATATTCCATCCCTACATATGCTTGTAAGTCGTGAATATCATTAAATACTTTTTTGTAGCTTAGGGTGTTTGTCCAGTTCCAATCAAAGAATTTCGAATCGCTCGTATACAAACGTCCATTTACTGAAACTCCGTCTCCATAAAATGGGTTATACCATTGATTTTCATTTAACATTTGGTATTGTCCACCCCACTGAGAGTCGAACGCTACACTAGGAGTTATTTGATAAGTTCCATTAACAGAAGCTAAAAAAGTATCTACATTACCTTTGATATGGCTATGTTTAAGTACTGCTGCTGGGTTGTGACCACCTGCACCACCTAAACTTAGGTTATAATCACCGTTAGCTAAATAAACTGGAGATGTTGGTCTTACTGTCCATTGTGTTAACCATGGATTAGAAATAGCACCTCCATCTAAATAGGTTTTATTTTCTACAGTAGTAAAGTTAACATTTGCCCCTAATTTGAATTTATCAGAAGCTTTATGATCAACGGCTAATGAAGCACTTAAACGATCAAATGCCGAATAAATTGTTAACGGATTATTGTCATAATATGAGAAACCTGCTCTAAATGATGTATTATCACTACCTCCCGTTACGCTGAAATTATAAGTTTTTACTGTTGACACATCACGTTGTACAGCATCTCTCCAGCTTGTATTCGTCTTACCATCCCATCGCACATAATTCTTAAAGAACTCATACCCTTCTTCGCGTGTTGAAGCTAGACCACTGTTGTATCTTAATAATCCACCCCATTGTACAAACTCTTCTGCATTCATGAACTTATTTTCATTATAAGCTTCGTCTTGTACAGAGAATTCAGATGAAATATTAAATCTTGTTTTTTGATTGAATTTACCTCTCTTTGTTGTAACAACTATAACCCCATTTGCTCCACGAGCTCCATATAAAGCTGTTGCTGAAGCATCTTTAAGAACTGTTACATTTTCGATTTGGTTAGGATCTATAGAAGACAGTGGGTTGAATGATGTCATCAAACTACCATTATCTGCACCTTTACCTACTACAACACCATCGATTACATATAATGGGTTTGTAGTCCCTATGAAAGACCCTGCACCACGTATTGCTATAATATTTGCAGAACCTGGTTGTCCTCCTCCTGTAGAGAAGTTAAGACCGGCAACACGACCGTTTAACACCTCATCAACAGATGCTACTGGTGTGTTTTCAAAAACTTCACTCTTAACTGTTTCGTATGATCCAATTTTTTGTGCCGGATCTAACTGAATACCGCCAATGATATTTACCGTCGATAATTCGATTTGTTTCGCCTCTGAAGTTCTTATCACTCCTAAATTGGCAGAAGTTACTTTTACTTCTTTCCCATTTACAATTAGTGTATCCCCTACTTGAGCATCGATATCGAAGTTACCATCCATATCCGTATAGGTTGTTTTATCTGTACCTTTTACAGAAACCTCTACGTCAGATTCAGGGAAACCGTTACCATCGTTTACTGTACCTGTTACTTGTGCGTACAAAGCAGAACCGATTAGGAATGCTCCTACGAAGTAAAGGCTTTTTAAATTTCTCCTCATTTAGTTTTTTTTTAAATATTCGCTGTCAAATATAACTTAAATTTAACTTACAAAAAAAAAAGGTATGTTAAAATGAATATTTAACACACCTTTTTTATGAATCCTTTTAAAAAAACTTAAAAATTTTATTAATACTTATCCCAGAAGAGTTTTGTTGTTAACTCATCACCTCCTATTGCAGCCGAAGCAGCTGAATTGTTTGCACCATTAAGATTTCTCTCTGCTGTAGGATATGTAAATCTTGTTGGCAAAGGTAATCCTGATGTTGCTGCAATATTCATTGTAGGAGCATCTAAACGTCGAACAACTGTCCATGCATCGAATCCTTTATTATACATAGCTAAATAAAATTGTTTACCAATTTTTTCTTTCCATGTTCCCGAGGCCGATGAGTAGGCTACCGATGGTTGAGCTAAATAAGCTGCTGCATCTGCAGAGTCAACTCCCCAGAATTCCATAGATGCTAAAATTGCATCATTATAATGCGACTCTATAGATCCTCCGACTGCATAGCCTCTTGCGGCACTTTCGGCAAGCAGGAACTTAACTTCAGCATAATCTAATAGATTTCCTGGATAATCTTTACGATGCAAAAGATCTGAAATTTGTGTATGCGTTGCATAAGGGGTTGCTAAACCATAAACACCTCCTACAAAAACTCCAGAACCTAGATTTTCTCTAAAATATTTAGGTCTTCTAGGGTCATTTAATTCATTCATTTGGTCAACAATAGTGTTTGCTGCTACAAAATCTGCTCGCCCAGAGTTTACTAAATCGTCCCACAGTGGGTTTACGTATGGTTCTGATCCTGGGTAAACCAATGTGAAATTATCATCATTTGATGTCATTATACCGAAAGCTACAGCTTCTTGAACAGTACTTTGTGCCAATGCGTTATCTGCATCTGAAATCTGCACTGCTGCTTTGAGTAATAATGATGCTCCAAATTTCTTCCATTTACTCATGTTTCCTTTGTAGACAATATCATTTGATCCAAATCCACTGCCAGAAACTTCTATGCTCGAAACACTAGCTTTTAATCTATTAATCAGATCTGTGTAGATTGTTTTTGCATCATCATATTTTGGCGTAATGTTATCACCTCCCTGTAAAGCTTCTGTATAAGGAACATCTCCGAAGGTATCTACCAATACCATCCAGGCCTGAACCTGAAGTATGTCTACTATTGCCAATTGATTTGCTTTTTCAGAGGCACTTAAAGAAGCGTTTTCTTCTATAAGCTTTTTGGCAGATTTCAAGTCGAATAGTACATCTGTGTTTAATCTTGTCCATAATCGCCCATTGATATTACGCGTTTCTAAGTCATAGTTCGATTCTTCTACATATTGCGTTTCGTTCCATTGTTGCGACCATAGCCTGAATACGTTCAGATTCACATTGGTATTGAGCATTTGGTAAAAATAACTTGTAACGGCGTTGGTAACAAAGTATTCTGCTGGGACGTCACTTGGGTTGATCGGATCCACGTTCAAGCTATCGTAGTAATCATCTGAACATGATTGTATTGCTAAGACTGTAGCTAAGGCTAATATTATTTTTTTCATTTTACTAACTTTTAAAATTGTACTTTAAGATTTAGACCAATCTCTCTATAGGTTGGGTGTGCTCCTGATTGATATCCTTGAATATTACCTGCACTTAATCCGGCTTCTGGATCAGCGTATGGTACATTTTTATGGATAATCCATAAGTTACGTCCTACTGCCGATAAAGAAAGCTTTTGAATAAATGTATTTCTCAAGAATTTTTCTGGTAAATCATACGATAGTGTAACGTTTCTCAGTTTTACGAAAGATGCATCGTAAATATGTTCTTCTCTTACACCTCCAAGATATCCCCAAGGGTTATTATTACCATCAGAAGCATCTACTCGAATGGTATTTGGATTACCATTCTGATCAACACCTGGCAAGATTATTCCACCACCATTTTGTAACGAGTTACGAATTGGGTTGCCTAAATCGTTTAATCCTGTTGTGAAATTGTTGTACAACCCTGTTGCATATCCGTAGAACGTGTCTAAAGAGAAGACATCGCCACCTTTTTGGACATCAATCAGGAATCCTAAACTAAGGTTTTTATATGTAAATGTGTTTTTCACACCTCCTGTCCAATCCGGATTCATATTACCCAATATAGTAGTTGATGGCGAAAGGACATAGTATCCATTTGCATCTACTATTCTATTTCCTGCATCGTCGTAGGTATATCCTCTACCTCTAATAATACCTACTGCCTCACCTATTTGAGCTCCAATGGTTACACCTCCCTGAACAGCTGCTAATTGATAGTACTCAATATCACCATTGAATCTTAACATTTCGTTCTGGTTTTTTGCAAAGTTCACAGTCATTTTCCAGCTAAAGTCTGCCGTTCTGATTGGCTCTAAACCTAAACGTACCTCAATACCTTCGTTTTTAATGTCACCCATATTTGTCCATTGACGAGATGCACCTGTTGAGGTCGACACATCTACATCGGTAATCAAATCATAAGTTTTTCTATTATAGTACGAAACATCGAAATTAACTCGGTTTCTGAAGAAGCCCATCTCTAGACCAACTTCATACTCCTCCATTATTTCTGGTTTCAGGTTGGCATATCTATTAGCCGATGGATTGGAAGCTGATCCTACAGATCCGAAACTTGCATTCACATCATAGGTATTCCATAATCTATATGGTGCTGTATCGTTACCAACTTGAGCATAATTCAATCGGATTTTTCCAAAATTAACAGCAGATGATTTCATTAATTCTGAGAATACAAAACTCAAAGATCCTGAAGGATACCAATATCTATTGCCATTGGTCGATTGAGACCATAATGATGATGATCTATCTGTACGGATTGATCCTTCTAGGAATAACATATTACGATAACCCAAACTAGCTCTCAAATATTCACCGTCTACCATTTTCTTATATCTTGATTGTGAAACATCTGCAACAGTTAAAGGGTTTACAGAGTTCAAAAGCGAATATAATCTAGGTATTTTCAATCCTCCATTGGTTTGTGCGGCAAAAGCCTCATAATTTTGCACTCTCAGATTCCATCCTAAATCCGCATTTAAGTTCAAATCATCCGTAAGATTTTTATTCACATTAAAGATTACATCATAGTTACCTTCCGATACATCAAAATTCCGTATAGTATACGACCCTGGTGAACCGGCTGATCCTATTGCCAATCTTTCTTCTCTTTTTTCTGTGTAGTTATCAAAGCCATATCGCCCTAAAACGCTTAACCAATCGGTTAATTCATAATTTACGGTAACACCACCATTATAACGCTTACGATCATCATTTTGGAAGTTTTCATACCGTGTAAAGAAATAGTTGTCAGAGTATAAAGGCTTCAAATAACTACTATTTGCAGGATCAATCGATGCTAAGTTCCAAGTAGCATTTTCTTTCTTCAACCAATATGCCTTTCTAAGGTCCTCTAAATCTACATTCACTTGCCACCATTGACGAAACTGTTGCATTGGATTCCACCCATCATAACCAGTACCAACTCTACCTTTAGCAGAATTGTCTACAAAGTTCATTTTTGCGCTAACCGTTAATCTGTCTGTGATGTTGTACGACCCAGTAAAATCTATTGAGTTTCTTAGCAATCTACTGTTTACTAAACCAAATTCGTCTTGAAAATTAGTAAAACCTACCCGAAAGTTTCCTTCGTCGTTAGAACCAAAAAAGGATGCAGAATTTTGGAAGGTTGTGATGCTTTTCCAAATTGTATTAGGATCATTTTTTGCAGCTACCCAAGGCGTTTTTTGTCCAAAAGTTGGCATTCCTTCCCAGAAAGCTGTCCATTGATAAACCATCAAATTTGGATCGAAAGCTGCTCCGTATGATGCATCATCACCATACATAACATATAAATCACTAGGATTAGAGCCTGCTGGCCCAGCATTGAAGTATGGATTAACAGGGCTACTCCCGTTATTCGTGTACCCTGCTCCGTATTGTTTCTGATATTCAGGTAATGTTGATTTGTCGACTGTACCAACGGTAATAGACGAATTGAATTCTGCTCCTATTCCTCTTTTTTTAGTCCCTTTTTTTGTGGTAATCATCACCACACCATTCATCCCTCGAGAACCATATAACGCAGCAGCAGCAGCCCCTTTCAGGACATTGATAGTTTCAATATCATTCGGATTGATGTCTGCGGCAGCATTCGCATAATCGAATCCTCCTCGACCAGTTTGCTGACCTGCGGTATTCAAGGTAGAGTTATTTATTGGCACACCGTCTACAACAATTAATGCTTGATTATCACCAATCAAAGTACTCGTACCTCGAATTACCATATTGGTAGATCCTCCTCTAGATCCAGATCCTTTGATATCCAAACCAGCAATTTCACCTGACAAGGCATCTGCAAAGTTGGATACCGGCGACTGATTTACAACATCCCCACTAATCTCTTGCGTTGCGTAACCAAGCGATCTTTTCTCTCGTGTAATCCCAAGAGCTGTTACCACAGCCCCCTCCAGCTCGATAGCTTCTGTTTGTACTGGTTTCAAAGAAACTGCATACGAAGTACTATTACCTACAACAAAGGTTTGCATAGGTAAACCAAAAGATTCTACCGTAATCGTTTCTCCTTCGTTTGCTTCTATACTAAATTTTCCATGCTCATCAGTATACACCTCTGCTCCTGCAGAAGACTTAACTACGGCATCGACTACAGGAAAACCGTCTTTGTCAGTTACAGTTCCTGTTACTGTTTTCACTTGTGCAAACAATGCAGAGCTCACTATAAAAGACCCCACAAAGAACAAGCTTCTTAAATTTCTCCTCATCTGTTAATTATTTTTAAAAACTTAACTCTAAGTTAACAAATTTATTATACATACAAGAAATATATTCCAAATATTTTTGTTAAAACTTTAAAAATTTAACTGAATGCTTAGAAAGTTAACAAATATGGATTATGAATGTGGATGTGATGAAGCCGGAAGAGGATGTCTTGCTGGCCCTGTGATTGCAGCAGCTGTAGTTTTCCCGAATGAGTTTTTCGATTCAACTATAATCGATTCTAAACTCCTAACTGAAATAAAACGCAACAATCTAAGAGAGCTTATAAACACAAATGTTCTGACGGCAGAAATTGGGTTTGTCGACAACCAAGAAATCGATGAACTTAATATTCTTAACGCAAGTTTCGAAGCTATGCATCGGGCTATTAACAAACTGAGTATAGAGCCTGATTTTATTATTGTGGATGGAAACCGATTCAAACCCTACAAAAACATTCCGCACGAATGCATCGTAAAAGGTGATGCCAAATATATTTCGATTGCAGCCGCTTCTATTTTAGCCAAAACCTATCGCGATGAATATATGCAGAAAATACACAAAGAATACCCCATGTATCATTGGGATAAAAACAAGGGGTATCCTACCAAACAACATCGAGAAGCTATCCGAGAGTTTGGGGTTTCACCTTATCATAGAACGTCTTTTCGGTTGTTCGACGAGCAACTTTCACTTGATCTTGAATAATAAAAAAAGCTCTGAACATGCAGAGCTTTTTATCCTAACATTCCGATACAATATATTCGGCATAAATTATTTTCTAAATTACATAGATAAAACAGAAATCATTTAAACCTTATACAAAAGGTGCTTTAACCACTTCTGCTAAAATGTTTTTGTCACGAATTTTTATACGAATTGTTGTCCCGATTTTAGCAAAGTCTATGTGAACATACGCCAAACCAATCCCTTGTTTCAGCATAGGAGATTGTGTCCCAGAAGTTACTTCACCAACTGTATTTTCGTTATCATCCACTACTTTATAACCCTGACGCGGAATTCCTCTTTCCAACATCTTGAAAGCTACCAACTTCCGGTCCACTCCTTGTTCTTTCTGTTTCTTCAATGCATCAGAACCAATAAAGTTTGTATCTAATTTGGTTACCCAACCCAGACCTGCTTCGTAAGGTGATGTTGTTTCATTTATATCATTACCATACAGACAATATCCTTTCTCTAGACGTAGCGTATCTCTTGCTGCTAATCCACAAGGAATAATCCCAAAACCCTCTCCTGCTTCTAGCACCTTTTCCCAAATAGTGTCGGCAGCCTCATTACTAAAATATACTTCAAAACCTCCAGAACCGGTGTAGCCTGTTGCCGAGATTAACACATTGTCTATCCCTGCAAATTTCCCGACCACGAAATGATAGAACGGAATCGATGATAAATCTACATCGGTCAACGATTGCATAGCCTCGATTGCTTTCGGACCTTGAATCGCCAACAAAGATCGATTATCCGATTCATTCACCAACTCAACATCAAACGTATTGTACTTGTTCATCCAATCCCAATCTTTGCCTGCATTCGAAGCATTTACCACGACCATCCAATGATCAGCAGCCAAACGATAAATAATTAGATCATCTACAATCCCGCCTTCTTCGTTTGTCATCGCATTGTATTGTGCTTGTCCGTCTGCAATTTTACTCACATCATTCGACAGAATATGTTGAAGGTAATCGATAGACTTTTCTCCTTTTACAAAAATTTGCCCCATATGAGACACATCAAAAACACCGACCTTTTCACGAACGGCAAAATGTTCTTGGTTTACACCCGAATACTGAACAGGCATTTCGAATCCTGCATAAGGAACCATTTTTGCCCCCAAATCTTTATGCTTTTGATTAAGCGCCGTTTTTTTCATTTCTTATTTATTTATAATATTTATCCAAAAATAATAAATTAAAAAAAGATTTTAGACTTGTGTTTTGTCTTGATGGATTAAATTTGTAGAAATAGTTTATTTCTCGTATATGAAACTTAAAAATATTTTATTCGGAGGAGTTATATTCGCCTTATGTTTTGGTTGTAGTACACAAAAAATTGGTCCAACAAATCAAAAAGAAAATTCTTCTATTAACCCCAAACAACTTCACATGAACGATTTACAAAACGGAGATTTGATTTTTGTCGGAGCACATACCGAAGAGCTTTCGGGAGCAATAAGTCGAGTTACAAAAATTTCTACAACCATAAATTATGACCATGTTGGTTTGATAGAAAAAGACAGAAATTTGTTTTACGTTCTTCATGCAGCTACAGAAGGCGGTTCTCAGAGAGAAAGTTTGGATGAGTTTTACACTAATCAGACACAGAAAAAAAACCAAATCGCAATTTATAGATTAAAAAAAGAATATCAATACAGCATACCAAATGCAATCCAGACAGCCAAAACAATGTTAGGTAAACCATATAATTGGCTTTATATTCAAGATGAAAATAGCTTGTATTGCTCAGATTATATCGAAAGAGCTTTTCGACAAGATAGTATTTTCGAATTGATTCCGATGAATTTCAAGAATCCAAACACAGGAGAAATAGATGATTTTTGGGTTCGTTTTTATGCCAAAAAAGGCAAAGAAGTCCCGCAAGACGAACCTGGGACCAATCCCAACCAAATTGCCACATCAGAAAAGTTGGATTTTGTAGGATTACTTGTATTATAAAAATCAAAAATTTTTAATATTTTTAGAACATGAAACAAACCCTTTTCTTGGCGGCTATCTTTTTCGTAATTTTCTTAGGACTGAAGATGGTGTTCGACCACAACAATTTCACCACTCAACTCCTACATTCGGCCATTGCAACGAGTGTTTTTATTGTTTTTCGATTGGTTTTTCGTAATAAGAAAACAAAAGCCTAATTTTTTTACTGTTCGTTTCTCAGCGCTTCAAGCGCCTGATCTATATGCACTTGAGGATTTTTCGCATCGCGAATATGAGCAATTAAACGTCCTTTTTTATTAAACACAAATGTTTCTCGTGGGTAAAAAAATAGCCATTTTTTCTTGAGACCAAAACGCTTATATAGCAAACCTTTTTTGTCTGATAGAAGTGGAAATTTTAGTCGATGTTTTTCGGCAAATTTCTCATGCGTTTTCGGCGATTGATTATTAATGCCAAGTATCAATGCATCCAAATCGGCAAATTTTTCATGAAAATCTCTAAAAGCACAAACCTCTTTGGTGCAAACAGGGGTGAAATCTTTAGGATAGAAAAATAGCACCATATTTTTTTTGTACAGAAACTCGTCCGAATTGAACCAATTTCGCTTATTATCTTCTAAAGAAAAAGACGGGATATGTGTTCCTATTTTCATATTAATCGCCTGAGTATTCAACAAAATTTCTTGGCGTTTCAAACAAAGTAACTTTCAGATCTAAATGATTTTCGAGTTTTGCACGAATTCGATTATAAATTATAATAACAATATTTTCTGCTGTGGGATTGAGGTTTTGAAAATCAACAATATCAAGATTGAGATTTTTATGATCCAAATAATCCTCGACTTCTACTTCGATTATTTTTCTCAAATCATCCAAATTCATCACAAAACCTGTATCGGGATCAATGTCGCCTCGCACACTCACAATCAGCTCGTAATTATGCCCATGATAATTAGGATTGGAGCATTTACCGAAAATTTCTCGATTTTTTTCATCTGTCCACTTCGGGTTGTATAAACGATGAGCAGCATTAAAATGCGCTTTTCTATTGACTGTGACTTTCATGATTTATTGTTCGTCTTTTTTATGTAAATGCGAAACATATTGCTCGAAAATAATTTTGAACCAAGCTGTAAAACGTTCGGGGCTTTGTTTCATTTCCATTGCCAAATCTTCGAGCGTAATCCATCGATAACCCATCACTTCTTCTGGGTTGAGTGTCGGCTCGCCATCATAATACCCTATAAAAACATGGTCGAGTTCGTGTTCCGTTAAACCATTGTCGAACTGTGCTTTGTATATAAAATTAAAAACATATGTCAACGCTGTATCAAAACCCATTTCCTCTTGCAGACGTCTATGTGCTGCCTCTTCGTACGTTTCGTTCTCGCGCGGGTGACTACAACACGTATTCGTCCACAAGCCTGGCGAATGATATTTATCGGCTGCCCGTTGTTGCAACATCAATTCACCTTTCTTATTGAATATAAAAACCGAAAATGCACGATGCAAAAGCCCTGCTATATGTGCTTGTTGTTTTTCCATTAACCCCACTACTTGATCTTCGGGATTAACCAATACTACCATTTCTTCCATAACCACAAAGGTAGGATTATTCTCCATAAAGCAACTCAATTTCTTTGTGCAAGAAAGATTTTAGCTCGTTATTTTCTAATTCTATCCACAATTTACCATCGGAATCTGTTTTTCTTATCCATCCTAGAAAAATTTTATCGGCGGCTCTAAAAGTCGATAAAACATCTTTTCGGTATAAATAGGTTTGGTAGGTTTGATGTATATCATCGAAATTTTTTTCTTGGATTTGATAAAACCGCGCTTGAAAATCTGCCATTAAGTCAGCCAACAAAGCCAAAAGGTCATACGTTCTGTCTGTTAATAATTTTAATGAACTTGCTTTATGATTACTCTCAAAACGAGTCTGATTCACATTAAGCCCGACCCCAACCACGGTGTACATTTGTTGATCTCGTTGAAAAGATTCGATTAATACTCCTACCAATTTTTTATCGTTCGCAATCACATCATTTGGCCATTTCACCCATACCTGAGGCAAGTATCGAGCAAGAAAATCACGCAAAACATTCGCAACCCATTCATTGAGAAAAATAAGCTCTGGATATGAAAGATCGGTTGTGATCGAAAAACTAAACGTAAGGTTTTCCCCAGCATTCGTTTTCCAAGTACTCCCAGCATAACCTTTTCCTTGTGTTTGGTCTTTTGCATAGATGACAACCCAGTCCTTGGCATTTTTTTTGGTTAAATCTAGAAGATAAGAATTGGTACTGGGCAAAGTATCGAAAATATGTAGTTCGTACGACATAAAGAAATTAGAATTGTTTTATGAGGTTAAAGTTATTTTAAATTCTTTTAATCTTACGCTAATTATCACTAAATTTGAAACTTTATATTAAAAATAATAATGATAGACAATCAGTATACGAAAGATTTACTCGATAGTATTGTAGACGGAATATCTAAAGTAAAAGGTGAAGATATTACCATTTTAGATTTACGTGAAATAGAAAACTCATTTTGCGAATATTTTGTTATTTGCAACGGAAACTCTAACACCCAAGTAAATGCCATTGCCGAATCGGTAGAACGATTAGTGAAAACCGAAATGCACGAAAGACCCTTTCATGTAGAAGGTACACAAAATGCTCAATGGATTCTCATTGATTACACCAACGTAATTGTACACATATTCCAAAAAGATGTACGGGAATATTATGATATAGAAAGTCTTTGGGGCGACGCAGTGGAAACACGCATAGAACTGTAAGCAAAACATTAACTAAGAACTTGTCACATTGAAAAACAAAAATACAAAACCAAGTGGAGGATTTAATCCTATGTGGATTTATGGAGTTATTGGGTTGATTTTAATTGGTTTTTTCTTTTACACACCCAATTCTCTCGGAGCTTCCTCAAAAAGTATCGACCATAACACTTTTTTCAAATACCTTAAAGAAGGCTACATAGAGCAAGTAGATCTTGGGTTAGACGATAACTCGGTAAAAGTATATTTATCGAAGGAAGCTTTAGAGTCCGAAAACTTTAAGCAACTAAGGAAATCACAAGACAACAACCTTTCCCTGATGGGGAAATCCCCAGATTTTATCTTTAATGTTGCTGATCCTGGGAATTTCGAAAAAGAATTCAACACCACTCTCAGCGAAAACCCTACCCTAAAAACCAAGCTAAAAACCATTGTTCCTAATGCACTTAGCGGAACCATCTTTACCATAGTATTATGGGTAGGATTATTAGGTTTAATGTACTACTTTCTGTTTAGAAGAATGGGAGGCGGCGCAGGCGGTGGCGGACAAATCTTCAACATCGGGAAGTCGAAAGCCAAACTATTCGATGAAAATGATCAAGTAAAAACCACTTTTAAAGATGTTGCGGGATTAGAAGGAGCAAAAGAAGAAATAGAAGAAATTGTTGATTTCTTAAAAAACCCAACCAAATTCACCAAATTAGGAGGTAAAATACCAAAAGGAGCTCTTTTAGTCGGCCCTCCAGGAACCGGAAAAACCCTACTAGCAAAAGCCGTTGCTGGTGAAGCTAAAGTTCCGTTTTTCTCTCTTTCTGGATCAGATTTCGTCGAAATGTTTGTAGGAGTTGGTGCATCCCGTGTTCGCGATTTGTTTGCCAATGCCAAAGCAAAATCACCTTCAATTATCTTTATAGACGAGATCGATGCCATTGGTCGTGCACGTGGAAAAAACAATTTCACTGGATCAAATGACGAACGAGAGAATACATTAAACCAACTGTTAACCGAAATGGATGGTTTCGGCACCGAATCGAATGTGATTGTAATAGCGGCAACCAACCGTGCCGATATACTAGATAAAGCATTGATGCGCCCTGGACGTTTCGACCGTATAATCCATGTAGATTTACCCGAACTTAATGAGCGTGAAGCCATTTTTAGAGTACATTTACGCCCTCTAAAATTAGGAGAAGATGTCGATGTAAAATTTTTAGCCAAACAGACTCCAGGTTTCAGCGGTGCAGATATATTTAATGTTTGTAACGAAGCGGCTCTTGTTGCCGCAAGAAAAGGGAAAGATGTTGTAGAGAAACAAGATTTCTTAGATGCAGTTGATAGAATTATAGGCGGTTTAGAAAAGAAAAGCAAAGTCATTAAACCAAGCGAAAAGAAACGTATTGCCTACCACGAAGCAGGTCACGCTACAATCGGGTGGCTGGTAGAGCACGCTGCTCCTTTGGTAAAAGTTACCATTGTACCACGCGGACGTTCTTTGGGTGCTGCATGGTATTTACCAGAAGAAAGGCAGATTACAACAACCGAACAACTCTTAGACGAAATTTGTATGACGATGGGTGGACGTGCTGCCGAAGAAGTAATCTTTGGAAATATCTCAACAGGTGCCTTGAGCGACTTAGAAAAAGTTACCAAACAAGCCTCTGCTATGGTTAGCATTTATGGTCTGAATGAGAAAATTGGTAACATTTCTTATTACGACTCGAGCGGACAAAATGAGTATGGTTTCTCTAAACCTTATAGTGAAGAAACAGCGAAGTTGATTGATAAAGAGGTATCGAACATCATCGAAACCCAGTACGAACGCGCAAAACAAATACTTCGAGTGAACAAAGAAAAACTTGACGAATTAGCCGAAAAATTAATCGAAAAGGAAGTTATTTTCCGAGAAGATTTAGAAGCTATATTTGGAGAACGCCCTTTTGGGGAAACTGATACCATTATCGAAAAAACCAAAGAAGAGCGAAAAAAGGAAGAAGAAGAGTCGAAAGAAGACTCACAGTCTAGAGAAGAAAAAATCGCTGAATAACAGCGATTTTTTTGTAACTTTAGATTTTATTGTTAATTTCGTTCATGATACATATAAAACCAGCACTAGCTGATGTGGAAAGCAATCAAAAAATTCATACAAAAACTCAATCAAACCCCTGTTAACGAAGAAGAAAATGAGCCTGTTGAATTAGTTTTCAAAAAGGAAATATCGGTGGATGAGTTATTTGCCACAAACTTCAATGCTGGTGGCGGACATTTTCTGTATTGCAGTAACCCAACTGAAACCATCGAAAATCTAAAACAAATCATTCAATACGAACGTATTAGGCATTTTGTATGCATTGACGAGTCTTTGCAGAATATGCTAGATCAGCTACAAATCATCTATCAAATACATCCTACCGAAAACTCTCGTTTCAATTTTCTTAAATGCGAGTATTTGATTGGGTACGATGGAAGTATTATGCTATCATCGGACCAAACAGCAGGACGAAAAATAGAAGATTTCCCAGACAATTTTATCATCTATGCAACTCCCGATCAATTAGTACACAATATTAGTGAGGCTTTACACCGTATACGATCGAACAAATCAGATCGACTACCTAATAATATTACATGTATTCGTGGAGAAAATATGCATAATTTCGATTCGATACCGAATGCTAAAAACATATATTTGTTGTTGGTAGAAGAATAACTATGAAAAATTTTTTTCCGCGTCTGATTTCGGGCATCGTATATGCTGCAATTATCGTAGTGGGAACCACTTGGCACCCTTATAGTTTGATAGCTCTGATGGGGTTATTTTGCATCCTATGTTTGATTGAATATTGTAAAATCACACAACTCAAAGATCGCCTGTATCAAGGGATGATTTTGATTGGTTTTGGTATTGTTTTTTTCTTATTTGCACGTGACTTTCTATCGGCTTCTAATACGTTGTATGAAACTGATACATTCCCGTTTTTCCTCAATACTATGGCTTTTGCCGGACCGGTTTTGTTTCTATTTTCTATCCTACTATTTTTTTTCAGTCCGCAAGAACTCAACAATGATTTTTCCAAAGCTACCATCGGAATTACCTACCTTGTAGTACCGTTTACTTTGAGTCTAACGCTTCCGTCTTTTGGCCTGAGTTTGGGTAAAACCACCATGCATTATGAAGTGCTTTTCGTATTTATTCTCTTATGGATTAGTGATTCGATGGCCTACATCGTCGGGAGTCTATTGGGCAAACATCCGATGGCACCCAAAATCTCGCAAGCAAAAAGTTGGGAAGGCTTCGCAGGAGGATTTGTTTCTACAATCCTAGCAGGATATTTTATAGCACAATGGTCACCTGTTCCGTTGCAGGGCAATTGGTTGATTGTAGGAGTTATTGTTGCGATTGCTGCACCTTTGGGAGATTTGACTGAATCGAAACTCAAAAGAACTTTCCAAGTAAAAGATAGTAGCAACATGATTCCTGGGCATGGAGGTTTTTTAGATCGACTAGATAGTTATATCTTTGTCTTACCTATAATCTATACATATTTACTATTAATTAATACTTTATGAAACTACATCGAGAAGGCAGAGTTATTCTTAGTATAGGTTTATTACTCTTTGCTATCCTTAGCTATTTGTTTATTCGTTTTATACCTTCGCCTTTCGGCTATGTGATGGCGTTGGCTCTATGGGTTTTATATGGTTTTATGATTTGGTTTTTTCGCAATCCAGACCGAAGTCATACCGCAGACGAAAAAAGCGTTATTGCGCCTGTAGATGGCAAAGTTGTAGTGATAGAAAAAGTTTTTGAGTCGGAGTTTCTGAAAGAAGAATGCTTACAAGTTTCTATTTTTATGTCGCCGCTCAATGTGCATATAACGCGCTATCCGGTAGATGGAAAAGTAATCTACTCACAATATCATTCTGGTAAATTTTTGGTAGCATATAATCCAAAATCATCAGAACTAAACGAACGCACAACTGTTGTGGTAGAAACTAAAGATGCCCAAAAAATACTTTTCAGACAGGTAGCTGGAGCAGTTGCTAGACGAATTGTATTGTATGCCAAAAAAGACGATACGGCTGTTGCTGGAAAAGAATATGGATTCATCAAATTTGGATCTCGTGTAGATTTGTTCTTGCCCTTAGACACCGAATTGCATGTGAAATTGGGTGACATTACCAAAGGTGGCGTACAAACGATTGCGACCCTTCGATAAAAATCCCACAATTCATATACTTTCTAAACAAAGGTTTCGCTAAATTTGCAATTAATCATAATATCCAGAAAAATATAATAACATGAAAAAAATAGTTTTCTTAGCTTCTTTTATGGTTTTGGCCATTTCTTGTAATAAAAAACCAGGAGGTAACCATGCAATTCTTCCGGTTACGCATCCACCAGTAGAGGTACCTTCGCACGAAGATCACCCGGTAACGCATAAAGAAGCAACTACAGAAGAAGCCCCAAAGAAAGATAGTGTACAAGCTACAGCAACAGAAACTGTAGAAAAGAAAGACACTGTAGAGGCTAAAAAATAATCTACTCGCGACGGTAAATTTCGTTTTCTCCGATCAGATAACGATCCGTTGCAATGTAGAAATGCAATGTAGATGAACTGAATTTCTCTAAATACATAATAATTTCTTGATAAGAAAACAACCGTGTATCGAATACATAATGTCCCTGATTTTTTAAATCTTGTGACTGAAAGTTTTTCGGCAAGAAATTCAGTTCATTCACAGCTATTTTCGTCGCTATTTTCTTTTTTACTTCCTTTTTCATCCCGAAAATAGCAATCCTATATTTTACCCAAACTCCTAACTTGAGGAAAGTTTTAGAAAAAATATTCGTATAATATTTATCAATAAAAAGATTCATCGCCTGAAAGAATATTCGATAATATTGGGCATCCTTTCTTGTGCTTTCTCCTTTATAATGAATCGCGACAGTATCACCTTTGTAATAGTTTTCGTAGCCTAAACGCTCGATTGAATAGCTAAGATCAATATCTTCTCCGTACATAAAATATCGCTCATCAAACCCCTTGGCTTCGAGGTAAGTCGATCGTGATAAAAACATAAAAGCACCTACCAAAACGGTTGTTTTCCCAACATCATCAGCTCTTAATTGCACATTATAATAAGATGATTTTTTTGCAAAATCTAAATTCGGAAAAAACTTTACCAAGGCATTGAACGGAGAGGGTAAATTCCTTTTGCTTTCTGGATGAAATCGTCCGTGTGCATCGATTAGCTTCACACCAAGTGCGCCGATATTTTTTGTTTTTTGGTAGAATGGTATAATTTGATCGAATAGATTTTCTGGGATAATTGTATCCGGATTCAAAATCAAAACATAGTGACCTTTTGCTTTTTCTACGCCAAAATTATTGGCTTTGGCAAAACCCAAATTTTCTTGTAATGGATAAAATTTCACTCCAGGAAAAAAGATTCGTAGGCTCTCTACCACTTTTTCTGGCGAATGATTATCAATTACCAAAATTTCACCCTTTCGTCCTGCCAAAGCTTTCTGGCAGGATTGTAAACATTGGTCTAAAAATGGAGTAGCATTGTAACTAACAATCACAATCGAGATTTCCATTACTTATAATTTGGTTTCTGAATAGGGAATTCTATTTTCGATAGAACGAATCAGCGTTGCTTCATCGGCATACTCCAACTCATCTCCTACCCCAATTCCTCTTGCTATTGTAGTGTAAAATAAAGGAAAATCTTTTAACTGTTTGAATAAATAAAAAACAGTTGTATCTCCTTCCATCGTAGAACTTAAGGCAAAAATAATCTCTTTGGTCGATTCTTCAGCCGCTCTTTTTACCAGTGAATCGATTTTTAGCTGAGAAGGCCCAATTCCTTCCATAGGAGAAATACGCCCTCCCAAAACATGGTAAACTCCTCGATATTGACCCGTATTTTCGATCGCCATCACATCTCGCACATCTTCTACCACACAAATGATACTATGATCGCGCAAAGGATTGCTACAAATTTCGCAAATTGGTGTATCCGATAACGTATGACAAGTTTCGCAATATTGTATATCCTCAACCAAATGTGTGAGCGCTTCTGCCAATCGAAGTGTCTGTGTATGTGGCCTGTTGAGCATATGCAAGACCAGGCGCAAAGCAGTTCTTTTACCAATACCAGGCAGTTGAGACATCTCATTAACCGCTCGCTCTAAAACTTTACTGGGATAATTGCTCATCTTGATGTTTACTTGTGCCAAAAATACTAAATTTGGGCATATTTCTATAGCTAATGAATACAACATTTATCCTTATCTGTGTAATTGTCTATTTTTTGGGACTTTTAGTAATTTCCTATTACACAAGTCGAAACTCTGATAATCAGTCGTTTTTCATCGGAAACAAAAAAAGTAAATGGTGGCTAGTTGCCTTCGGAATGATCGGGACATCACTCAGCGGTGTTACCTTTATTTCAGTGCCTGGTACAGTGGGGAAACTCACAGGTACAGAATATATCTACGGCGGTTTCGAATATTATATGATGGTAATAGGTTTTTTCTTAGGTTATTTTATTGTTGCCTTGGTTCTTTTACCCTTGTACTATCGGATGAATCTAACTTCTATCTATACCTATTTAGGAAAAAGATTCAATGTTGAAGCACATAAAATTGGATCGATATTTTTCATCATCTCTCGAGGCATCGGTGCTACGGCTCGTCTATATCTCGTAGTCAATGTCTTGCAAATATTTCTATTAGGTCAATTAGGCATACCTTTTTGGTTAACTACTTTTATACTTTTGGTAATGATTTTGCTCTACACTTTCGAGGGTGGAGTGAAAACAATTGTGATTACCGATACATTGCAAACTACTTTTATGATTGTGAGTCTCATTATTTGTATTGTTTACATCCTAAACAATCTAGACCTATCTGTTAATCAAGCTTTTAACCAATTAAAAGAACAAAACTATACGCATTTTATCAATACCGATATCAACTCAAAAACTTATTTTCTCAAAACATTACTCGGCGGGATTTTCATTACCATTGCCATGACAGGCCTGGACCAAGAAATGATGCAAAAAAACATCTCTGTTGACAATCTACACAACTCGAAAAAAAATATGCTAACCTTTGCCGGAACCTTACTTTTCGTCAACATAGCCTTCTTGTTTTTAGGTGGATTACTTTATATTTACTCGATGCAAAACGGAGGTTTCTATACCGAAAACGGTTTTTTCTTACATCAAGGTGGAGAAAATGTCATGGGCGACGACCTCTTCCCTGCGCTTTCATTACAAGGATATTTCCCGTTATTTTTATCCGTAATTTTCATAATCGGCCTAATTTCGGCACTCTTCCCATCTGCAGATGGTGCGCTAACAGCTATAACAAGCTCTTTTTGTGTAGATTTATTAAAACTAAACGAAGATACAAGCAAAACCGAAAAACAAAAGAAAAGCACCCGACTAAAAGTTCATCTTACATTTACCATAATCTTCTTTCTACTGATCTTAATTTTCAAAGCCATCAACGATAAATCGATTGTTTATCTCATCATGGAAGTTGCCGGCTATACGTATGGTCCTCTACTGGGTCTTTTTGCTTTCGGGATTCTCACGAAACGAAGCATACATATAAAATGGGGAATTTTAGGAGTAACCCTATTAGCACCCATTCTCAGCTATTGTATCAATTATTGGGTAACACATAATTCGGATTATAAAATTGGCGTAGAACTCATTATCCTTAACGGATTCCTCACCTTTCTCGGCTTGTATTTATTGAGTAATAAACGTCAAGAAACCCAAACAATCGTAAAATAATTTTCATAGAAATTAATTAGAATGATATATTCGGTAGGATGAAATATAAAAACACAAAGAAGTTAACCATTCATCTTACCGATTTTATTTTGGATGCCATAAAAAAAAAGGAGAAATATTTGATCGAAGAGCTCGGTAAAGAAATTTTGTTTTTTTGTACCTTTAGACCATGAATAAACAACTAAAAATGATTTGGGATTTTCGCGGACCCGAAGCAGAAAAAATTGCCGAACATCACGTGATTCATCTCAACGAATATTTGGCAAAAGAAAAACTAGAAGGCTTTGCAAACCTAGATAAACAGACAGATTTACACACAATAGCTTTTGTCGTAGTCGACGAAAGTCAGATGATGAAAGTTCGTGATGAGCTTCGTCCTCATCGGGCAGTTTGGTACGAGCAAGTATAATATCCTACCCAAAACATCTTACTGAAAACAATGAGTGAGCTGACAAAAAGTTCAATTAATTTTACATAAGCATTAACAAACAAAACATGACACTTCAAGAATTACAAACACAAGTTGTACAAGTACGTCGAGACATTCTTCGCATGGTACATGCCGTAAACAGCGGTCACCCAGGCGGATCTTTAGGATGTGCAGAATTTTTGGTTGCCTTATACGGTAAACAAATGAATTATTCTACCAAATTTGATATGGATGGAAAAAATGAAGATCTTTTCTTCTTATCAAACGGACATATTTCGCCAGTACTTTACAGCGTTTTGGCGCGTAACGGTTTTTTTTCGGTAGAAGAATTGGCCACCTTCAGAAAATTAAATTCGCGTTTGCAAGGTCATCCTACTACCCACGATCATTTACCAGGAGTCCGTATTGCATCGGGATCTTTGGGACAAGGATTGTCGGTTGCTTTGGGCGCTGCACAGGCTAAGAAACTAAACAAAGACAACCATCTTATTTATACACTTCACGGTGATGGAGAATTACAAGAGGGACAAATTTGGGAGGCTTTTATGTATGCTGCCGGAAAAAATGTAGACAATATTATTGCCACAATCGATTACAACGGTCGCCAGATAGATGGAGACACCGACCAAGTTATGCCTTTAGGAGATTTACAAGCGAAATTAGAAGCTTTCGGATGGGTAGTGTTCAACCAAGAAGAAGGTAATGATTTAGAAAAAATATTACAAACCTTAGAGCAAGCAAAAGCCGCAACCGGAAAAGGAAAACCGGTGGCAATTCTATTGCATACCGAAATGGGGAATGGTGTTGATTATATGATGGGGACACATGCATGGCATGGGAAAGCACCGAATGACGAACAATTAGAAAGCGCATTGCAACAAAACCCAGTCACCCCATTAGGGGATTATTAAGCATCATAATAAACAACCCAAACAAGCGTATGAGAAAAATTCTTTTCATCTTCGGTTTAGTTGCCACGAATTGTCTGGTTTTCGGACAAAACAAAAACTCTATAGAATTTACAAAACTTCTTACCTATCAGCAACAAAAGGTTACTGATGTAAATATTAAGATTACGGTAATGACTGACAAAACCAATCACAATAACTTTATTGGTTTCACTCCTAATTACTTCAGCAATGCGGTATTGAACAAAGGTCGATTGATTCTTGTAGACACACCACCGTTGATGAATACCTTAGAAGTATCAGAAAATTTTAATTTCTATTCGAGCAGTAACATCGAATCATTTAGTCAGTTATTTATTTCACCCAAAACTTTAGAAAGTTTAGACTATAAACAAACTTTTAACGGCAAAAGCTGTCAAGAGTATATGGCTACTATAGAAGGAGAAGCATCAGATTTTTTAGGACAATCGGTCTATTTTTGTATCGATGAGAGCAGTCCTTATAAAAACGTGCAATCTCTCTTCCCGAATGTTGATAAAGATGGTTTGTTGGTTGCTTTTGGTATGAATAGTTCCGAGAATCCTTTGGTTTTAAGTTCTGAAAAAACAATCAGCCTGAAAGTTGATTTTGATTTTGAGAAGAATTTGGAGAAATTCAATACTATTTTAGCAGACTATAAAATCAAAGAAGATTCTATCAATAACATCGAATGGAGCTATGAAGATTTAGATTCTGCCGCTTATGAACCAAATTTCGTGTATTATACGCCGATTTGTTCGTACTATCAAGATGATTTAGAAAGTAAAACTCAACCTTTTTTAGTGCGCTATGCAACTGAAATTTGTGGGATGATGACCGATTCTAATTATGATGGTGTAGAGGATTATGACAAAGAAACGATTGATAAATATGTACAAAGTCGAATCAAATCCTATCCAAAAGATCTAAAGAAAGCGAAGCTTATTTCATCGAAAGAAGTGAAAGAACTAAAAGCTGAAATGAAACGTTTGTGGGACGAATCGAAAGATTATAAAACCACCCTCTCCGATACTTCTGATTACGATGCAGCTTATGAAGAAGTAAGTCCGTACGAATCATCATACAAACAACAATCGTTAAAAGACATGAGTTTGGCGATAGACTATGTAGACTCATCGATGCTAAAAGCTATTCCGGACTATTGTACCAATGTTCGAGAAGGCTTTCCTACTTTTGACAATCCGCAAGTTAAAGATCTTTTACTAAACTATGCTGGACAAGTGTGCGATTTGTACATCTCAGAATATAGCGGCAACGTTTACATGAAAGGCACAATCGACGCTTTACGTAGAAGTATGCTAGAATTACACAAAACATACCCTAACTTAAACAATAAAGACAAACAAAAACTAACCGATTATTTAGATCGATTAGATTAATAACTAAATAAAAACAAACACATAAAATGATCAATTTAGAGTTTTCTGAAAAGAAAGATACCCGAAGTGGATTTGGCGACGGACTTACCGAGCTAGGACGCCATAACCCGAACGTTGTTGCCCTTTGTGCTGACTTGGTAGGCTCGCTAAAAATGGACCAATTCATCAAAGAAAATCCGGAGAGATTTTTCCAGATTGGGATTGCCGAAGCCAATATGATGGGCATTGCAGCCGGTCTTACAATTGGTGGGAAAATTCCTTTTACTGGTACTTTTGCTGAATTTTCGACGGCGCGTGTGTACGATCAGATTCGTCAATCGATTGCTTATTCTAACAAGAACGTCAAAATTTGTGCTTCGCACGCAGGACTAACTTTGGGTGAAGACGGTGCAACACATCAAACGTTAGAAGATATTGGTTTGATGAAAATGTTGCCTGGAATGGTTGTAATCAACCCGTGCGATTATAACCAAACCAAAGCTGCTACTTTGGCAATTGCCGAGTACGAAGGACCAGTATATTTACGTTTCGGTCGACCTGCTGTACCTGTTTTTACGCCAGCTGATCAGAAATTCGAAATCGGAAAAGGTATTTTGATGCACGAAGGAAAAGATGTCACGATCGTTGCGACTGGACATTTGGTTTGGGAAGCAATGGTTGCCATTGATGCTTTAGAGAAAGAAGGAATTTCTTGTGAACTTATCAACATCCATACAATAAAACCATTGGATGAAGAAATAATTCTGAATTCGGTGAAGAAAACCGGTCGAATAGTGACAGCAGAAGAGCATAACTATTTAGGAGGTTTGGGCGAATCTGTTGCTGGACTTTTGGCTAGAAAACACCCAACCAAACAAGCTTTTGTAGCGGTAAACGATACGTTTGGCGAAAGTGGCACTCCAGCCGAATTGATGAAAAAATATAAGATCGATTCGAATGCAGTGATCGAAAAAGTGAAAAGTTTATTCTAACTTCTCATCGTTTATAAAGAATAAAAAGCCTGCAGTATGCAGGTTTTTTTGATGAAAATATCGGTGTATGAAGTGTATTAAAGAGTCTAGAAAGTGAATTTCGAGCACTCTAAAAAATCTCATTGGTATAGATAATAAAGTACTACCCATTTCCTGTACCACAATTAGGCTGATTTAAGTTGAATTGTT
>NZ_KV798513.1:0-235 GCF_001809725.1 Weeksella sp. HMSC059D05 | reverse complement strand
ATTGCTGTTCTAACAGAATATATCCGTAAAAGTGCAGAATTTGCAAAACTCATTAGCCCAATAGAATAGGGTCTAAATCTGTACCGCAAGAAACTCAAGCAGCGCCGAAACTTTATCATTATGTGTGCGATCACCTCGGTAAGGTACAATTTTTGAAGAACCAAAATCAGTATTATGATGCTGAGACGTCGTTACATTACAATACCTTTAGGTATTATGACCCAGAGCTAGGTCG
>NZ_KV798512.1:0-327 GCF_001809725.1 Weeksella sp. HMSC059D05 | reverse complement strand
ATCTACAAAAATTTGAAAGGAATTCACAACGGGTAAACACAACCCGAAAAACACATACAGGTTGTAATTCTACTGAGTAAATCTACAAAAATTTGAAAGGAATTCACAACAACCAAGACGCAAAGCGAGGTTCTACCAATGTTGTAATTCTACTGAGTAAATCTACAAAAATTTGAAAGGAATTCACAACTAATTAATCTTTAGTGCTTTATTCAGCATCGTTGTAATTCTACTGAGTAAATCTACAAAAATTTGAAAGGAATTCACAACTTGACGAAATGATTATTATTATAACAGAATGTTGTAATTCTACTGAGTAAATCTACA